>JBHALC010000064.1:0-10089 GCA_041827565.1 Erysipelotrichaceae bacterium | reverse complement strand
GAATTACTTTTCTGTTTTTTATTTTGAATGCATTTTTAATTAAAAATTGGACATATTCGATAATAGGTGGGGCAATATTGTTCTTATTTATGGTTATATCTAAGATTAAAGATGGTGGATTTAAAGTTATTGTTACTGAAACAGAATTAAAAATAATTAATCGCAAAAAAGAAAAAGTGTTTAATCGTTCTACATGTAAATTTAGCTATTATATCAAAGACTATTCAGAATGTGATTTAAAAATTATGGATGAAAATGGAAAACAACATACAATTGATTGTAGTGATTTAGGTTATACACAATTTATGGTATTGCTTGAAGATTTAAATGTAACTGGAGATGATGCCCCCGTTTACAAAGTAGAAACAAAAAGGAAGGAGATTTAAATGGAATTTGTAAAACAATATTGGATGTATCTTTTAATTGCAGTAGTGTTTGTGGTTTACTACATTTTTTTAATGCTTTATATGAAAAAAAGAAAAAATCAAAAACAAGAGTTGCTAAATCAGGATCCTACTTTAGTGAAAGTTTTTGTAGAACAAGGGCAACAAGGAATTAAAAGTGTATCTTTAAATGTAAGAAAAATGGATGGGGAATATGTTGGAGAGTTATACAATGAAGGATTAAAAGTATTATTCTTGGCTAAAGCAGGAAAACATGTTTTAGAAGTAGAGGCAACTACAACTAGACCTGGAGTAATGTATAAGCGAGTAAATGAAACTTATGGACCAGTGAATATTGAAGTTGAGTTAGAAATTGGTAAAGAATACATATTAAGATTTGATGTTAAAGAGAAAACATTCCAATTAAATGAAAAATAAAAGTCGAATTTTCGACTTTTTTTAATCTCTTTAGTATAACATAATTAGTAGAGGTGATTTGAAGTGAAAATAAGCAAGAAGAATTTATTTGTGGGGATTGTAAGTCTATTATTTTCGATATGGTTTTTTGTAGCAAGAGAATTAGTAATTATTAAATTAGTAGATTGGATATTAAATGTATTGATTATAATTGGATTATTGCATATAGTTAATCATTTATTAGTACAAAAAAAAGAAAAAATAACACTAATAATATTTGTTCAATTAATCATCATTATTTTATTAAAGCTACTAAATCAGTCTACTTTAATTAGTGCTTCTATAATTGTGATGATAATCGGAGTATACCAAATGATGATAGGAGCAGTTTATTTTATAACATTTATTTTATATGTAAAACATCAAGTTAAAGGGAAATATCGATATTTGTTTGACTCGATTTTATTAATGGGAATTTCAATAATTACGCTGTTTAATCCAGTTAAACATTTAGAAGGGCAATATTTTATTTTAGGAGTATATTTACTTTTTTTATCTCTTCGTTATTTAAGAGAGGGTTTATTTAATTTTAATGATAAATCTAAAAAAGATTTAAGAAGAAAAATTCGATTTCATGTTCCAATTATTTTTGAAGCTTTAATTCCTGGAAAAGCTTTTGATAAAGTAAATGAGTTGATAAGTCGAGGTGTTGAAAATGTAATTTCTAATGTTGAAGGTTATAATGATGGGTTTGAGATTTTTGTCCATGCTACTCAAGGGATGCAAGGGGCAACAGGGCATGTTGACATTTGTATTGATAATCAAGTGATTTCTTATGGATGCTATGATACGTTAACCACAAAATTTTTTGGTATGATTAGTGATGGTACATTAATAAAGTGTAATCGAGAAGAATATCTTAACTTTTGTAAGGAAACAAAGGATTTAGTTTTTGGATATAGTGTATTATTAAACTCGTATCAGAAAAAGAAAATCTTAAATAAAATAAATGAAATAGATCAGTTATTAATAAAATGGGATTTAGATGTTGAAGAACATAAAAAAATGAATACTCAAGCATATCAATTATATACTAAAACATCAACACAATTTTATAAGTTTAAAAAATCAAAATATAAAACTTATTTCATCGCAACGACAAATTGCTGTGTACTGGCAGATTATATCATTGGAGAAATGGGTAGTGATATTTTAAATATGAAAGGTTTTATTACTCCAGGAACATATAAAAATTATTTAGATCAAGAATTAAACAAAGAAAATAGTTTTATTACTGATTATCGTGTGTATTAATAATGAATAAATTGTATATAAAATATATATTTAAAATCGTTTTAGTATCATTTTTATTTAAATTATGATATAATCAATCAAGAGTTAAGTTAGGAGGCCAGCTATGAGAGATAACATTATTTTAAAATGTACTGAATGTGGTGATGAAAATTACATTTACACTAAAAACAAAAGAAAACACCCAGAACGTTTTGAGACAATGAAATACTGTCCACGTTTAAAGAAAAAAACGTTACATAGAGAAAAAAAATAAAAGCTTTCCTAGAAAGGCTTTTTTTCGTATTTAGGAGGAGATTATGGAAATACAAACAATCGTAGTAGGGGTTTATAGTGAAAATTGCTATATTTTATGGAAAGATGAACATCATGCGTTAGTAATTGATCCAGGAGCGAATCCAGATAAAATTATTAATGAAATTGAAAAAAGACATGGTGTAGTAGATGATATCTTTTTAACTCATGCCCATTTTGATCATATTGGAGCTGTAGATAAGTTAGTTGAGATTTATAAGTGTCCAGTATATATGAATCCATTAGATTATGAATTATTAAAAGATCCAATTAAAAATGAAAGTCACTATTTAAAGGTTGTTTGTAATACTGAGCCAATCTTTGTTTCTGAAGGAGAACAAGTGATTTCAGGATTAGAAGTTGAAGTGATTGACACACCAGGACACTCTCCAGGCAGTTGTATGCTTCGCTATAAAAAATATTTATTTGCGGGTGATATGGTTTTTAAAGGGAGTATTGGAAGAACAGATTTACTGATGTCCTCACCATCACAAATGAAACAATCAATTAAAAAAGTACAAAAGCTAGATTCAAGTCTATTAGTTTTTCCAGGGCATGGTAATCCGACTTTATTAAAAGATGAATTTATTCATAATGAATTCTTGAGGTTAAAATAATGCGTATCATTCGTCCAAATTTAATTATTAATCGTTATAATGAACTAACTTATGAAATACTAAAAAAAGAAGGAATTACATTATTAGTTTGTGATATTGACAATACGCTAGTGGGATATGATGAAGCTTTGCCTAATGAAGAAGTAAAAGCGTATCTTGAATCTCTAAAAGAAATAAAAGTGATTTTGGTTTCGAATAATGTAGAGGAACGCTGTAAAAGATTTGCGCAACCGTTAGGTTTAGAGTATATTGCATTTGCTCAAAAACCAACTAAAAAAGCATATAACCAAATTTTAAAAAAATATTCAAATGAAAAAATTGCTTGCTTAGGAGACCAAATATTTACAGATGTTGTCGGGGGGAATCGATTTAAGTTTTATACGGTAAAAACAGCCCCAATTAAAGAAAAGGATTCGTTTGTGACTATATTTTCAAGAACTTTAGAAAATATATTAAAACCGATTTGGAGTAGAAAATGAAAAAATGTATAGGATGTGGTGTTACATTACAAAACACTGAAAAAAAAGAAATTGGATATACTCCTAAGTTAGAGGCAGATTACTGCCAAAGATGTTTTAGAATTACACATTATGATGATTTAACGATTTCGCTAAAACAGGGAATTGATAGTAATGAAGTGATTCAAAAAATTAATCAATTGGATTCATTAATTGTATGGGTAGTAGATTTATTTGATTTTGAAAGTAATATGATTAAAAACTTAAATGATTATTTAGTTGGAAAAGATATTATTTTTGTAGGGACAAAAAGAGATTTATTACCAGAAACTTTATCGAATGAAAAATTAAGTGAATTCATTATATCACGCTTAAAAACCTATAATATTGTGGTTAAAGGAATTGTGATTACAGGAGAACTTCATAAGTCAATTGAGTCATATAATAATTCAATTAAAGAATTAAATTATGTGATTGACTATTATCGTGAAAATCGAAGTGTTTGTGTTATAGGAATGGCAAATGCTGGGAAAAGTAGTTTGCTGAATCAGTTTTTACACCAAAATAAATTAACGACTTCTCGTTATCCAGGTACTACTATAGATTTAGTAAAAATCGATTATGATGGATATACAATTTATGATACACCAGGAATTACAAAAGAAGATACATTATTAACCCATTTAGAAGAATCTAAATTAAAACAAATCGTTCCAAATTCTTTTTTAAAACCTACGGTTTTCCAATTAAGAAAAAACCAGACGATTTCAGTTGGAGGATTTGTGAGAATGGATTTAATTGGATGTGAAAATGTGAGTGTTGTAACTTACTTTAAAAACGATTTATATATTCATAGAAGTAAATATGAAAATAGTGATGAATTATGGAATACACAATTTAATCAATTATTAACACCAACTTTATCAACACTAGCTGATTTCAAAACGAAAATTTACCAAATTAAAGATAAAACGGATTTTGTAATCCATGGATTAGGGTGGATTTGTGTTAGTGGAAAAGTAGATGAAATTAAAATTTCATTACCAAATAAAGTAGCATTAAGTCTAAGAAAGGGGATGATTTAATGAAAAAACAAGATTTAAAATATTTAAAAAAAGAAGCACATGATTTAAAACCTATTTTTCAAATTGGAAAAGAAGGAATTAGTGAAAATTTATTAGAAGGATTAGATTTAGCGTTATCAGCACATGAGCTAGTAAAAATTAATGTTTTAAAAACAGCACCAAATACAAAAGAACAATTAATTGAGCGAATTTTACTTTCTTTAGGATGTGAGTTAGTAGATTCAATTGGAAGAGTAATTGTGATTTATCGTAAAGGTGAAAAAAATCTATATGAAATCTAAAATTGGATTACTAGGAGGAAGTTTTGATCCAATTCATTTAGGTCATATCGCAATGGCAAAATTAGCTTTAAAAGAATTATATTTAGATGAAATTTGGCTTATTCCCACAAAACAAAATCCACTAAAAACAACTACCAATACTTCTTATAAACAACGTTGTGAAATGATTTCGCTTGTTTTAGAAGAAAATATGAAACTACTAGAAAATGATAGTGTTTATACGATTGATTTAATTCAAGAATTAAATCAATCTTTTCCCAATAATGAATATTATTTTATTATTGGCAATGATTCTCTTCAAAGTCTGTCCAATTGGAAAAATATTGAAGAATTAATTAAGCAAGTACAGTTTGTGGTAATTTCAAGAAATAATGTAATGAATGAGTCTGATTTTCCTGTAATGCGTTTAAGTTTAGAAAATCATTTTGAAAGTTCGAGCGCAATTCGTGAAGGAGAATTTAAATATCTAGATGTAAAAGTGCTAGATTATATTTTAGAAAATCAATTATACTTAAATGAAATCGTTAAGAAACATATGAGTGAAAAAAGATATATTCATACCTTAGGAGTTCAAAAAAGAGCTTTAGAAATAGTACAATATCATAATAAAGATGAGAAATTTATAAATGATTTATCTTTAGCTAGTTTGTTGCATGATATTTGTAAGGAGTGGGGTGAAGAGCGAATGCTTCCGTATATAGAAAAACATTTTAAAGAAAAAATTCATTTACCAACAGGGATTTGGCATTCTTATGTAGGAAGTATTTATATTCAAGAAAAATTGTGTATTACTAATCAAAGAGTAATTGATGCAATTTATAATCACACTATTGTGGAAGATGAAAATGATTTTAATTTAGTATTAAAGCTAGCTGATAATTTAGAAGAAAATCGAAAAGTGATTTTTGAAGATGTTTTAGAGCTATCTAAAGTAGATTTAAAACAAGCTTACACATTACTTCAAAGTAAATTTAAATAAAGGAGAAATAGAAAATGGTTGAAAAAATTATATCAATAATTGAAGATATGAAAGGATATGATATTGTGGTATATGACTACAAAGAGCAAAATCCTTGGATTGATACAATGATTGTAGCAAGTAGCGATAATATTCGTACAGTACATGCTATTGCAGAAGATATTTACTTAACTCTTAAAAATGAATTAGGGTTAAATGTAAAATTAGAAAAAGAAAAAGATAGTCGTTGGGTTTTGATTGATGTTCAAGATGTAATCGTGCATTTATTCGTAGAAGAAGAAAGAAAATTCTATGATGTAGATGAATTATGGAAAAACGTTAAAAAAATTAGAGATGATGTAAATAAAGATTAATATGTATCAAATTTTAGCTAAATATTATCAAGAATTAGTTGATGCAAAACAAGGAAGTTTGTTTTTCTTTGATTTATTTAAAAAAATTAATAAAGGAACTAGAGTTTTAGATTGTGCATGTGGAAGTGGAGAATTTGTTGAATTACTCTATGAAAATCGCTATGATGTACAAGGATTTGACTTAAGTTTAGAAATGATTCAAAAATGTAAGTATTCAAATTTAGTTCAAGTAAGTAATATGCTGAACTTCAAATATGACACAAAATTTGACACCATTACTTGTTTTTGTGATAGCTTTAATTATTTACTAAATGATGAGGATATTTTGTCTTTTATTCGTAATGTACATCATCATTTAAATGATGAAGGTATATTTATTTTTGATATGCATACTTATTCTACTTTAGATGATTTTCAAGAGGAATATTACCAAGAAGGAATATTAGAAAATGTAAGCTATCAGTGGAATATTGTGGCTCAAAATGATTTATTATTTCATACATTTATTTTTGATCAAATTAAAGAAGAACATATTCAAAGAGTATACCCATATGAAAGAATTAAGTCTTTATTAGAAACTGTTGGATTTACAGTTGAAAAATGTAATGATTTAGGTGGATATGAATTAGAAAAAGATGTAGTGATTGCTAAAAAAAAGGATAAGAACATTTAAAATAGATGTTCTTTTTTTTGTGTCTACTACTTTATAAAAGATAGTGGTTATGGTATAATAATATAAAATTTGAGGTATAATATGAAAAATGATGTAATAAAAATTAAAGGTGCAAAAGAGAATAATTTAAAAAATATCAATATTGAAATTCCTAAAAATCAACTAGTGATTATGTCTGGAGTGAGTGGTTCTGGGAAAACGAGTTTAGCGTTTGATACGATTTATGCAGAAGGACAAAGAAGATATATGGAATCTTTAAGTTCTTATGCTCGTCAGTTTTTAGGGAATAGTGAAAAACCAAATGTTGAAAGTATTGATGGACTTAGTCCAGCTATTTCAATTGATCAAAAAACAACACACAATAATCCGCGTTCAACAGTTGGAACTGTAACAGAAATTTATGATTATTTACGATTATTATATGCAAGAGTAGGAAAACCATATTGTCCTAATCATAATGAATTAATTTCTTCTCAAAGCATTCAAGAGATGGTAGAGCGTATTATGGAATTACCTGATCGAACTAAAATTGTGATTTTAGCACCATTAGTAAATGGTAAAAAAGGGACGCATAAAGAATTATTAGAAAATTTATTAAAACAAGGATATATTCGTATTCGTCATAATCATGAAATTAAATTAATTGAAGAAATGGATGAATTAGAAAAAAATAAAAAACATAATATTGATGTTGTAATAGATCGTTTAATTAAAAGTGATGATAAATCACGATTATATGATTCATTAGAAGCAGCATTAAAAATTGGAAATCAGATGGTAATCGTCTCTTATGATAATGAAGAATTATTATTTTCAAGTTTATATGCATGTAACCAATGTGGATTTTCAGTGCCTACATTAGAGCCTAGATTATTTTCGTTTAATTCACCATTAGGTGCATGTTCGACATGTAATGGACTAGGATTTACACAAAAAGTAGATTTAGATTTTTTAATGCCTGATCGTAATTTGAGTATTAATGAGGGTGGAATTGTATTCTACAAAAATATTATTCAAAAAGATAATTTAGATTGGCAAAGATTTAAAGTTTTAGCGAATCATTATAAAGTAGATTTAGATATGCCAATAAAAGATATCCCTAAAAAACAATTAGATTATCTTTTATATGGATCAGATGAAGTAATTCGCTATGAATTATATTCAAGTAGTGGAACAATTATTAAAAAATTAGATTTAATTGAAGGAGTAGTTACTTTAATTGAAAGAAGACATCAAGAAACTACAAGTAGTATGGTGCGTGAATGGTTAGGATCATATATGAGTGAATCTACTTGTCAAACTTGTAATGGTAAAAGATTAAATGAACAAGTATTAAGTGTTAGAGTAGGTAGCTTAAATATTGCTGAATTATGCCATTTATCAATTAAAGATGCTTTGCATTATTTTGATGAATTGCAATTAAATGAAAAAGATAGCAAAATTGCTGAATTAATCTTAAAAGAAATTAAAGAGCGTTTAGGATTTTTAAATGATGTTGGATTAAATTATTTAAGTTTAGATCGTTTAGCTGGAACTTTATCTGGAGGAGAAGCACAGCGTATTCGATTAGCAACTCAAATCGGATCTAAATTAACGGGTGTTTTATATGTATTAGATGAACCAAGTATTGGTTTACATCAAAGAGATAATGATAAATTAATTGCAACTTTAAAGCATATGCGTGATTTAGGAAATACTTTAATTGTAGTAGAACATGATGAAGATACAATGAGAGAAAGTGATTATATTATTGATATTGGTCCTAAAGCTGGAATTTATGGTGGAGAAGTAATGGCAGTAGGAACACCTAAGGAAGTAGCTCAAAATCCAAATTCGATTACAGGGCAATATTTAAGTGGTAAGTTAAGTATTCAAGTTCCAAAAGAAAGAAGAAAAGGAAATGGAAAATTTATTGAAGTTAAAGGAGCCCAAGAAAATAATTTAAAAAATGTGAATGTGAAGATTCCATTGAATGCTTTAACAGTGGTAACTGGAGTAAGTGGAAGTGGAAAATCAAGTTTAGTTAATGAAGTTTTAGCAAAAGGAGTACAAGTTCATTTAGGAAGAGTGAAAGTAAAACCAGGGAAACATAAAGCAATTAATGGATTAGAAAATATTGATAAATTAATTGAAATTTCACAAGAACCAATCGGAAGAACACCCCGTTCTAATCCTGCAACTTATACAGGAGTATTTGACGAAATTCGTGATTTATATGCATTAACACCTGTTGCAAAAATGAAAGGATTTGATAAAGGAAGATTTTCATTTAATGTAAAAGGGGGAAGATGTGAAGCTTGTCAAGGAGATGGAATTACTAAAATATCAATGCATTTCTTACCTGATGTGTATGTAGATTGTGAAGTGTGTAAAGGGAAAAGATATACTGAAGATACTTTAACAGTTGAATATAAGGGGAAAAATATTTACGATGTGTTAAATATGAGCGTGGATGAAGCAGTAGACTTTTTTGATGCGCACCATAAAATTCAATCTAAAATTAAAACTTTACAAGATGTTGGATTAGGATATATCAAATTAGGACAAAGTGCTACTACATTATCGGGTGGAGAAGCACAGCGTGTTAAATTAGCAACTGAATTGAGTAAAAAAGCGACTGGTGGTACATTATTTATATTAGATGAGCCTACAACAGGGTTGCATAGTGATGATGTAAAAAAATTAATTCATATTTTACAGACAATTGTGGATAAAGGAGATAGTGTAGTTGTAATTGAACATAATCTAGATGTAATTAAATGTGCAGATTATATCATTGATATTGGATTAGAAGGTGGAGATTTAGGTGGAGAAATCATTGCTATTGGTACGCCTGAAAAAATAGCACAATCAGAAAAAAGTCATACAGGAAGATATTTAAAAAAGATTTTAAAATAGGAGGTATATAATGGAAATTAACTCTTCAATTACAGTTGAAAAATTAATGAATTATTTCAATATGCAATTAATAGCAGGAGATAAAAATTCATTAAAAAGAAAAATTCAAATTGCGGATACGAATCGTCCAGGATTAGAATTAGCTGGTTTTTATCAGTTTTCAGATAAAAAAAGAATCGTTATTTTGGGGGATAAAGAACAAGAGTATATTAAAACACTTAGTGTTTATCGCCAAAGAAAAACATTTAATTTCTTAACTAGTGATGATACGCCAGTAATTATTATTACAAAAAGTAGAGAATGTCCTCCTACTTTAAAAAGAATTGCGAAAAGAAAAAAT
>JBHALC010000063.1:0-28105 GCA_041827565.1 Erysipelotrichaceae bacterium | reverse complement strand
ATCCTTTAACTCCGTTTTCATCGTTAATAGTATATTTAGTTACATCTTTGTCTGTAATCCAAGAGTTAAATAAGTTAGAAACAAATGCTCTAGGTCCTTGGTCTCCAGCTTGTGATTTAGTATAGAATAATGCTGGTGTAATGCTTGGATCTTTTTCTTTAACTGCTCTTAAGAATTTTTCATATTCTTCAACAGTCCAATTTCTTCCTTCTTTATTTAGTGGTAATAAATCTTTAACCCCTAATTTTTCAGCTAATGTTAAGTTAACCCCCATAGTAAATGGTGCTACCCCTTGTGGGTATAAGTACATTTTTCCTTTGTAACTTGAAGCACTTACTGCTCCATCAACTAATTTAGAAGTATCAATATTTTCAAATGGTACTAATAAGTCTTTTGCTGCCCAAGCAATAACACGACCTGGTGCATCGTACACTACATCTGGTGCAGTTTTAGATTGGATTGCAGTTTCAATTTTAGCAGGTCCATCTGTAAATTCAATTTTTTGGTATTCTACTTTAATATTTGGATATTTAGCTTCAAATGCTTTAATTAAAGCAGCATCATAATCCTCATTTTTTGGGAATTCTTTGTCATTTACAAAGTTTGGGAAGTTCCAATATTTAATTGTAACTTTTGCATTTTCATCTGCTTTTTGTGTTGTCCCTTTATCCCCACCAACACATCCTGTTAGTACTGTAGCAGCAACTGCAGTAGCTAATATACCTTTCACCATTTTTTTACTCATTATAAGTCCTCCTTTTTGGTGTATTGCTTCACTCTCTTTTTTGTGAAGTTGCACCATTATAATATCACTTATTTTCGTTTAATGCAACCCTTTACAGTGCATTTTGATTGAAAAAGATAAATAATTTGTCGAAAAGATTAATAAAAATGGCTTTTTGGAGTAAAAATGACAGTTTTTGTATAAAAAAAGTAAAGTTTTATAACTTTACTTTTACTATTACTTTTCTTATTTTTTCATCATTAACATAAATTTTAGGCTCATGTAAATCCTCCGGAAATACAATTAAGCATATATCGTTTTCTAGAATCGTTTCATATTCTGCCTTTCCATCATATAGACCGAAATCATTTACTTCATCAAATTTATCTCTTAATATACCATTTTGAATATCTAATCCTGCCATCTTTTCTTTTCCCCTTAAAACAATATGTATATCTATATACTGTTTATGAGCTTCATAAAAATCATTTATCTGATTATCCGCCACATATTCAAAAGTATTAATAAACATCGAATCATCAACTTCCGTTTTTCCTAATGGAAGTAAATTTAAATCATTATTTTTAATAAAATGAATGGCTTTATCTAAATTTTCATTAATCCCAATGTATCTTTCTAATTTATTTATATTTGCTAGTATCATATTTCTACCTCTCTATTGATTTTTGTAAAATGGAAGCCGATGTTCTTTCTTTCATTTTTGTTGTATGATATTTATCAATTAGTCCATATCCTGTCGACAATATATCAATTATATAAAGTTGTGATATTTTGGCAGATAGAGATCCACCACTTAATGGTGTTTCCTTTCCATAACTAAGAAGTACAATATCACTTAAACGAGCTATTGGCGATAAAATATGATTTGTAACTGAAATAATCTTAGTATTATTCTCTTTTGCAATTTCTAAAACTTCAATCACATCTTTTGTATATCCAGATAGTGAAAAAGCAATGATTACATCCTCATCATTCGTAATTGCAGAACTCATTACTTGAAAATGTGAATCTTGTAACATATAACATAATTTACCATAACGCAAAAATTTAGATTGAGCTTCTTGTGCACTAATCCCGCTAGATCCCACTCCATACAAAAATACCCTTTTGGCATTATAAATAAGCTGAATTGCTTCATTTAGTAAATCTAAATTTTGAAGTGCATAAGTATTATCAATCGCAGTATGCAAACTACTTTGAATATGTTGTGCATAATTTTGGAATACTTCTTCTTTTTTTTCTTCTTTCGAAACATTAAGTTTTAATTCATTAAAACCTTTCAATCCTATTTTACGACAAAACCTTAATATACTTGCCTCACCAACTTTTAGTGTCTGAGAAATTTCTTGTAAAGTCTGATATCCTATTTTCTCATAATGTGATTTTACATAAGTTGCTATTTTCTTTTCAGTTTTTGATAATGAAGGAAAAAAATTATCAATAATTTTAATAATATTCATACACCATTCCTCCCCTTTTTTACGCCTCCATTATATCACAAGTTATTTTGTAAGGTTTCGTGCATAATGCACATAAAAAGATGATTTAATAATTAAATCATCTTTTCAGAACTATTTAATATTTTTCCTATTTTTTAAAGCAATTAAACCTAATAACGATACAATCATACCAATAACCATAGCCATATCATTTGTAGAAGAAGTATCAACATCTGATTTTAAAGCTGAATTTTCTGTTAATTTGGCTTCTGGTAATATAGGTTGAATTAGTGAATCTCCCTTTTTACTTTCACTTTTTAATTCAGGTAATGCTGGTTGTTTTAATGCATCTCCTTTTTTAGATACAACTAATCTCCATAATCCTTTTACTGTTTTATTTGCTTTGTTAATCGTTACAGAAGTTTGATCCCATCCTAAGAATTCCCAAGATCCTTTTAAATTTGCATCTTGAACTTTTTTAACTGTTAAATCATCAATTGTAACATTTGCACCATTCAATAAATTATTTTTTAATGCTGGAAGTAATGCTTTCACTTCATTCGGTAAGGATTCATTTGTATTTTCAGTTTCAAACACAAACTCTACTTGGTATTTATTTGCCTCAAAGCGATATTTTCCATTAAATACTACATTTTCAGTTCCCATTACTTTATTTGTAACATCATATCCATCAAAATGCCAAACTCCATCATTATCCGTGTCTACTACAGCATCTAACCTTGGTGCAGCAGCAATTAAATTTGTTCCTTTGGCTTTATTAATATCATCAGTGTAATCTACAATACTTGCCGGTAAGTTTTTTCCTACTGTTGCACTTGTAAATTTATATTCTGCATCATAAACATTTGCTACAAAGTTGTATTTTCCTGTAAATACTACGTTAGCTTTATTTACTGCTTTTGAAGGAGCATCATAATTTGCAAACACCCATACTCCATCATTAATTGTATCAACTACATTGTCTTTTTGTGGTTGAGTTGCAGTTACAACATCTCCACTTACTTTATTTACATCTTCTGTATAATTTGTAATTTCTACTGGTAAGTTTTTTCCTTCAACTAAACTTTCAAATCTGTATTCCACATCATGAACATTTGCAACAAAATTGTATTTTCCTGTAAACACTACATTAGCATTATCAACTGCTTTTGCAGGAGTATCATAATCAACGAATACCCATACTCCATCATTAACAGTATCTACAACATTGTTTTTTCTTGGTGCAACAGCATTCACATTAGTTCCATCTGCTACATTTAAATCATCTACATAGTTTGTAATTTCAGATGGTAAATTTTTATTAGGTGTTGCACTTATAAATTTATATTCAGCATCAAATTCTGTAGCTGCATCTGGCACTAAAGTCCAAATTGATATCCAAATCGTCCATTTATCACCATGAATATCTGTTCTATCTTCTTTTTCCCATCCTAAGAACTCCCATTTTCCACCATTAGCAGCATCGTTTACTTTTACTGTAATGTCTTGTGGTTGTTGAGCAACTGCTCCTCCTACAAGTTCATAATCACTAGGAATAATGTTGTTTGTAGTCATAAATGTTTTTACATCTTGAGGAACATCAATTGCTGGATCTTCAGGCTCAATTTCAAATCCTACAAAATTGCGTGGTGTTGTAGCATCAGCAACTTTTTTAAGAACAACATCAGTAAAGCGAGCATCACCTGTTAAAACTTTTTTAGCTAAATCTGTTACTTTCGCTCCATCAGCTGTTTCATAGTGGAATCCAGCTTCAGGTGCAGGTAATGTATAACTTACTTCTTGTCTTTCATTATTTACTTCAACAGTAAATGGTGTTTTAACTCCATCGATGTCTACATTTCCTGGTTTAGCAACATAGAATGCTACGAAGTCTAAAGTTCCACCTGTTGATTCATTATAAATTGTGTTATTTTCTGTATTAATAATTACTTTTCCATTTAATTTAACATCATTTACTACTTCTTTGATATAATCTACTGGATTATTTGTAGTGTAATCTATAAATAAATCAATAATTGAATCATCATTTTCATCTACATTTCCATTTGCGTCACTGTCTTCACGAACAATCACATTTACTTTTGCAGCATCATTTACTAAACTAATTGTGCTAGTATCTTCTTTAACTTGAACTACATCTCCTTGTACTTTTAAAGTTACACCAGCATCAATATTTCCACCAGCTTCAACTACATTTGTATTTAATCTATCTTGAATTTGTTGTGGTGTACCACGTAACTCAAATTTTAAGTTTCCTGTAATGTCTCCTCCTGTGACAATTGTTGAATTAGTTGAGAATACAATTTTCCCATCTCCACTAATTGATTCTGCAACAATTACTTGTTCAGTTGAATTAGTTAGGTTTAACTCTCCATTCACTTCAACATTTCCACTGACACCAGCGAAATCACTTTCTACTGAAACAGATGTATTTGGTAAAACCGCTAAATTTTTAACTCCTACTAATTGAACTCCATAAATTGTACTTCCAGTAAAAGTCACCTTATTATTATCACTATTTGTTCCAACAAATTTTTCGATATTCTTAGAGTTTGATTGAACTTGAACACGACCTGTTGTTTTGTGTGCGCCTTCTCCTCCTAAAATAACTCCTTCATCTACTTTTGCAAACTCAGATTCAACTATTAATGAAGCATCAATATTTAAGTCACGATCTTCATTACCTAAAATTACTTTATTAAAACGATTTTCTGAAAAACCATTTTTAATAACAAATTCCGCTGCGCTTCCAATAGGATTTCCTTCTTTAGAACCAGCAATCAATACTGGTCTTTCTGCATCTTGTTGATATCCTTCTTTTGTATTTACATTATCAAAAGTTACTTTATTTCCAGATGCATAAATTTTCCCAAGTGATACACCATTGTTATTAAACCTAATTTTTAAATCTTTAAATATAACATTTTTTCTTAATTCTACGTCTAATCCCCTAAATTGAAGTGTAGAAACATTACCCCCATCAATGATGATATTTTTATCAATGATAAACAATCCATTAACACCTGCATCTTCACGAATTGCTTTCGTAATTCCATCTGCTGGATTTTTCAATTTGATTGTGTCTCCATCTTCTGCTTTTGAGATTGCATATTTCAAACTTTGGTAAGGGCTATTTTCTGCACCACTACCTCCACCTTGATTTTCATTCCCATCTATTTCTACATAAATTGTTTTTGCTTGTGCAGCAAATACAACATTATGATTTTTTGGTAAATTAGCAGATATAACGCTAAATGCAACTGCACTACTTAGCCCTATTGCTAATAATTTAGAAATTTTGTTTTTCATATCTATCCTCCATTTCAAATCTTATCCATTATAACAAATTTCTATTTATAAAGACAGTCAAATAATTAAAAAAGAACAAAAATCTACATTTTTGCTCTTGGGTGTGCTTGGTAATATTCTTTTTTCAACAAATCATTACTTACATGCAAATAAACTTGAGTAGTTTTGATACTCTCATGCCCCAATAATTGCTGTAAAACCCTTAAATCTGCACCATTATCTAACAAGTGTGTTGCAAATGAGTGACGAAACATATGTGGATGTAATTTCATCTTTAAATTAGCTAATAAAGCGCATTTGTCTAAAGTGTATTGAATTCCTCTAGAAGTAATTTTTTTTCCGTTTTTATTTAAAAATAAATCCCCTTTTATTTGGTTAGTATTAATGTATTGTAATAGTAATTCCTTAAATGAATCATAAAATGGAACTAGTCTTTCTTTACTCCCTTTACCAAATACTCTTACAACCTGATTAGCAAAGTCAATATCTTGTACTTTAAGATTTGCAACTTCACTTACACGCAGTCCACATGCATACATAATTTCAAACATAACTCGATTTCTTAGCCCATACTCACTATTAATATCAATACTTTCTAAAAAATAGTCTACTTCCTCTTCAAATAAAAACTCAGGTAAAGTTTGGTTTAATTTTGGATTTTTAATATTTAAAAATGGGTGATGTACACAAGCTTTAAATTCACACAAATAAGTATAGTAAGATCTTAATGCACTTAACTTTCGTGAAATAGTGCTATTTTTAAGATTATTAGATTGATTTAAATGATATAAATAATTCGAAATAATACGGTAATCAACATCAAAGGCCTCTAGATTTTCTTGTTTAAGAAAATCTAGAAATTGCTCAATATCTTTACGATATGCATTTTTAGTATTTTCACTACTATCAAAGTATCGAAAAAAATCCTCTAAATACATTATTTAAAATATTCCATGTTTTTTTCTAATTGTTCTAATCCTTGATTACCATATGCAGCTTTACGATCTTTTTTCTTCACTTTTGGGTTTAATAAAGTCATAATTCCAAAATTAGCATTCATAGGTTGGAAATTAGAACTAGATGCATTTGCAACATAATTTGCCATTGATGCCAACATAAATGTAGGAGTATGTTCAATTAATTCTTCATTATTTAAATATCTAGCCATATTAATTCCTGCCATCATTCCACTAGCTGCAGATTCAACATAACCTTCAACTCCTGTCATTTGCCCCGCAAAAAATAAATCTTCACGACTTCTAAATTGATAAGTTGGTTTTAAGCATGTTGGTGAATTAATATAGGTATTTCGATGCATTACTCCATATCTTACAATATTACAATTTTCTAATCCTGGAATTAAAGATAAAATTCTTTTTTGCTCTTTCCATGTCAAATGAGTTTGAAATCCTACAATATTATATAAACTTCCTGCCACATTATCTTGTCTTAACTGAACTACTGCATAAGGTTTGTGATTTTCATCCTTTTCTAATCCAACTGGTTTCATTGGACCAAAAAGTAGTGTTTGATATCCTCTTTTAGCCATTTCTTCAAATGGCATACATCCTTCAAAATAAATTTCTTTTTCAAATTCTTTTAAAGGTACTACTTCTGCTTTAACTAATTCAGTATAAAATAAGTCAAACTCTTCTTTAGTCATTGGACAATTAATATAATCTTTTCCATCACCTTTATCATATCTTGATTTAAAATACGCTTTTGAAAAGTCAATACTTTCTTTATCAATAATTGGTGCCGCTGCATCATAAAAATATAGACTATCTTTATCTACTAATTTTGCAATTTCTTTACTTAATGCATCACTAGTTAAAGGTCCAGTTGCAATAATTACTGGTGTATTTGGAATTTCTGTAATTTCATCTTCAATTACATTTACTAATGGATGGTTTTTTAAAAAATCTGTTATTCCTTTTGAAAATAATTCACGATCTACTGCTAGTGCACTTCCAGCAGGAACTTGGTTTTCATCTGCATATTTCATAATTAAAGAGTCAATTCTACGCATTTCCTCTTTCAATAAACCTACTCCACTAGCAATATCATTACTACGTAAAGAATTCGTACATACTAACTCAGCAAAATTGCCAGTGTGATGTGCTGGAGTCATTTTTTTTGATCTCATCTCATACAAATCAACTTGTATTCCTCTTTTTATTAATTGATAAGTTGCTTCACTTCCAGCTAATCCAGCTCCTATTACAGTTACTTTTTTCATTCTTCTTCCACCTTTCCCATATAACGACATTTTGGGAATCCACTACATCCTAAAAATTCTTTCCCATATCGAGATTTACGAATTAATAATTCTTTCCCACATTCAGGACATATTTTACCTGATTTAACTACTTCTTTTTTTACTTTATCACTTTTAATATATTTACAAGTTGGATAATTACTACAACCTACAAAACTACCATATCTTCCTTTTTTGTGTACTAATTCTCCACCACACTCAGGACATGGTTCTTCAATCTTTGGATCTTCTAATTCATTTCGTGTATAATCACATTCTGGATAAGTACTACATGAAATAAATTTACCAAATTTACCTTCACGATAAACTAATTCATTTTCACATTTTGGACATTTTTCCCCAACAAGTTCTAATTCTTTTTTTTCCATATTTTCATATGCTTTATCAACTAAAGGCATAAAATCTTGATAGAATTTTTTCAATTCACTTACATAATCTACTTCTCCATTAGCTATTTCATCTAATTGATTTTCTAAATTAGCTGTATATTTCACATTAATAATACTCGAGAAAAACTCTTGTAATTTTAGATTCGTAAATAAACCTTTTTCTGTTGGAAAAAATACTTTTGTTTTACTTGTCTCTGTCGTTTTTTTCAATTCTACATAATCACGAGCTTGTAAAGTATCAATAATAAAGGCATAAGTAGATGGACGACCAATCCCTTTTTCTTCTAATTCCTTAATTAATCTAGCTTCAGAATAGCGTAATGGTGGTTCAGTAAAGTGTTGTGATTTTTCAATACTTACTGAATCTAAAATTTCGTTTTCAACCAATAACGGTAATAATTCATCACTTGTTTTCTCAAATTTTTGATATACTTTTAAATATCCATCAAAAACTAAACTTTGACCAGTAGCAGTAAATAATACACTGTTATTCTCAATTCCAACATTTGTTGCATTAAACTGACTAGCTGCCATTAAACTGGCTAAAGTTCTTGCATAAATCAATTCATATAATTTAAATTCATCATTACTTAAATATTCTTTAATACTACTAGGTGTACGAGTAATATCTGAAACACGAATTGCCTCATGAGCATCTTGTGCATTATCTTGTTTTACTTTTTTTACACTACCAACATAATTTTTACCATATTCATTTTTTATATATTCAAATGTAGAGTCAATAAATTCATTTGATAAACGATAAGAATCTGTACGCATATATGTAATTAACCCTTCAATACCTGTTTGGACTTTTATTCCTTCATATAATTTTTGAGCAACTTGCATTGTTTTTTTGGAACTAAAATTTAATTTAGTAGCTGCTTCTTGTTGTAAAGTTGAGGTAATAAATGGTAATTTAGGTTCTTTTTTTCTTAATTTTTGTTCTACCGATTTCACAATGTAGTCTTGATTACATTGTTCAATAATTTCTTGTGCTTCTTCAATATTTGAAATTTTTGGTTTTTTCTGATTTACTTTAGATAATTTCGCTTTAAATTTCTGATTATCTTTTACAACATCTAATTCAATATTCCAATATTCTTCTGGAATAAATGCTTTAATTTCTTCTTCTCTTTCAGCAATTAAGGCTAAAGCAACACTTTGAACTCTCCCTGCAGATTTAGATCTAATTTTACTTTGTAGTAATTTAGATAATTTGAACCCTATAATACGATCTAACATTCTTCTTGTTTCTTGTGAATGAACTAAATCTAAATTAATCTGACGCGGATTTTCTACTGCCTTTAATACTGCATTTTTAGTAATTTCGTTAAAAACGATACGATTCTTTTCTTCCACATCTAAACCCAAAACTTGAGCCAAATGCCAAGAAATTGCCTCTCCTTCACGATCAGGGTCACTTGCTAAATATACTTCATCTTTTTTCTTAATTGTTTTCTTTAATGATGCAACAATCTCTTTTTTATCCTTACTAATAATATAATTAGGTTCAAATTCATTTTCTACATCAATTCCTAATCCACCTTTTCCAGTTGTTGCTAAATCACGGATGTGTCCTTTTGAAGAAAGAACTTTAAAATCTTTTCCTAAATATTTCTCAATTGTTTTAGATTTAGCTGGGGACTCTACAATAATTACTTTTGCCATATTACTTTCTCCATCTTTTTTTGTCTACTTATCATACATTATTTTTTTTTATTTTTCAATTATTAAGATATTCATTAATATCAAGTAATGTTTCCTTACTTGATATTATTTGTGCCCCTTCCTCAATTAAATCATGATTCAAACTTGCATATTCATTAAAATAAGATTTGGGAAAAACAAAAACTTCTTTACCTAATTCCATTGCTATATTTACACTAATTTGTGTACCTGAATTTATTTTACCTTCTACAATAATCAAACACTTAGATAAAGCAACCATAATTCGATTTCTCATTGGAAAATGATGTTTAAATGGTAATACTCCCTTTGGATATTCACTAATTATTAACTTAGCTTTTGAATAAAGATGTTCGTTTTCTTTTGGATAAATCTGATCAATACCACACCCAATTACACCAATATTTATATCACTAATTTCATGAACAAATCCATCAATACCTTTTGCCAATCCCGATATGTATACTCCCTTAATATACTTACAAAGCTCATTTACATTTTCTTTAGCTTCACTAGAATAATTTCTACCTCCTACCACACAGATCAAATTTGAATTCAACAATTCTAAATCACCACGATAAAATAATACAAATGGTGGTTTTTCTAAATGTAGTAATTGTTGTGGATAATTTTTATCCAAAATCGTCACATAAGATTCATCATATTGTATCTCTTCATAATATTCATTATTTTCAATTGCTTTTTTTATTCTATCATATTCTCCTTGATATTTAATTGCATAATATAATAATTTCATATTTCCTCCTATTTATTATAGAAAAAAAAGTGAAATTTTCGTAAAAAAATAGTGATTTAATCACTATTTATAAATTTTCTAATTTCTTCAATTCGATCTAAAGTATCTTGATATCCTAACTCAAACCATTCTAATAATTTTTCTTTATCTTGAGTGCTTCTTCCAATATGCATATTTCTGCTTGGTCTAAGTATTAAGGCTTTTTCTTCTTTTTCTAAGCTCTTTACAATTCCCCATTGTTTTTCATATCTTAAATGTCTTTTTTCTAAATCAGATTGAATATATTTCTGTTTTGGATAAAATAATGAAGCAAGAATTTGTTGCCACTTAGGTGCAGGTTTACGCACAAAACTATCTTCTTTAGTTGAAATAAAAATATGTTTTTCATTTCCTACTTCGATACTTCTTTCAATTGGTATCATCGTAATCAAGCCTGCGTCCATATACAGACCATCAAAAATTGAAATTGGTTTAGATAACATTAATAAAGCACAACTTGCTTTAGGTAATTCAGTATTTAAATATTTTTTAGGAAAATATTCTATTTTCCCTGTTTTAATATTATACAGTCCTGTTTCACACTCAATCGGATTATTCATTGCTGCTTCATAATTAAACGGACATTTTTCTTCAATAAGTTTAAAAAGACGATTTAAACCATAAATTTGATGTTCTTTTAAAAGTGGATGAAAACCAATAATTTTTTTATCTGTTGTAATTTCAAGTGCAGTTGTTTTCAATAAATGCTTATCTTTAGAAATATATCCCATTAAATTTACTGTTCCACTACTAATACCTACACAGTATGGAAATTCAATTTTCTGATCAATAAAACAGCTTAATACTCCTGCTGTATATGCTCCCTTAGTTCCTCCACCTTCACATACTAATCCAACTTTTTTCATAAAAACTCCTTTATAATATCGGTGTAAAAATATTTAATAAAATTCGTAATATTTTTTCACTTATTGCCACATTTTCATATTCTTCATAACTTACTTGACGACACTTTTCAAGTGTTTTTTCAAAGTCCTCTTTTACTTCATTCACAATATTATTTTTATAGAAGTATACTCCACATTCATAATGTAAAAAATAACTTCGATAATCCATATTTACAGTACCAACTAATGCAGATTTATCATCTGATACAAATGTTTTTGAATGCACAAATCCAGGTAAATATTCATATACTTTTACTCCATATTTCATTAACTTTCGACAGTAATCTTTTGTGAGGATATAAACATATTTCTTATCTGGAATATGTGGAATCATAATTCGTACATCTACTCCACTTTGAGCTGCTAAAGTTAATGCACTTTGCATATTTTGATCTAGTATTACATATGGAGATTGAATATATAAATATTCTTTAGCATTTGTAATCATATTCATATGTGCACTATGACCCACTTCTTGTTCATCGGTTGGTGAATCTGCATATGGAATTATATAACCATTTGTATCAGAAACACTGTCAAAGGTTGCTTTATATTTAAAATAATCTATTTCTTGATTATCTAAATATGCAAAAAAGCGTAAATAAAGTACCGTAAATGTCCATACTGCTTCACCTTCAATTAAAACACTACTGTCTCTCCAATGTCCAAATCGACGTTTAACATTGATATACTCATCTGCTAAATTAATTCCACCAGTAATCGCTATTTCCCCATCAACAATACATAATTTTCTATGGTTACGATAATTCATGTGTATTGCAGCTGTTAAACGTATTGGATTAAATACTCGACATTTAATACCTAATTTTCTTAATTCTTCATCATAAAATGGTGGTAATGTACTTAGACATCCCATATCATCGTACATTACAAATACTTCAACTCCTTGTTTTACTTTCTCAATTAAAATTTCTAAAATTTTATTCCACATTGTACCTGTACCAATAATAAAGTATTCTAGTAAAATAAATTTTTCAGCTTTGTTTAATTCAGATAGCATCACTTCATATTTTTCTTCCCCACTTTTTAAATAGCGAGTTTTAGTATTTTGATAAATTGGAAAACCAGCCACATTACTTAAATAATTAAAGCTTCGATAATAACTATGATCTTCATTTTTAATTTGATTCAAATAAAAGCTATCATCATGATAGTAGGATTCTTGATTATCCGTTTTAGCTAAATTTTTTAGTCTTTTTGGAATACGATAATTCCCAAACATTAAATAAAATAATACTCCAACAAAAGGCTGAATTAAAATAAGTGTAATCCATCCTAATTTAAACATATTATCCCCTTCACGGTTAATAATATGTAAAGTAACTCCTATTCCAATAAATACCAATATTAATCGCCATACATAATAATGTTTTTGCAATGCATAAAACGTTAATAAGACAAAAATAATCTGTGAAAAAATAATAACACACGCAACAAAAAATTTAGAAGTAATAAATTTTGATATCCGATGTAACATTATTCATTTCCTATTTCTAATAAAATTGATTTCATTTTTTGATACTGTATTTCATCTAATACTTCTTTATTTTTTAATGTTTGCCTACAAAGAAAATCTTGATCTTTATCTAAACTTCCATAAGAAAGCATGACATATCTTTGATAATGATAATATTCTGGTAATGCTTCTAATAAGAAAGATTTTAATTGGTATTTTTTAGCTAAATTAACTGCATATTTACTTTGAAACTTATTAGATGCTACCCCTAATTCTTCTCCACTAAAAAATCCTGGTTCAACTAATAATGGGTTTTTGTTGTGAGATTTAAAAAAGGCTACAATCGCTTTAATTAAAGTTTGTCTTTTACTTGTATCCACAAAAATAAATCCTAATTGATTTCTTTGATAAGAATTCATTTCTTCTAATGATTCAAATGCAAATTTTAATTGCGCATCACTACTTGCAGCATTTCTTCTTGATCCAATTCCCTTAAATGCAAGTGGAGATACAGCTAAAATCACTAAATATTGAACAATCAATAAACTAGTTTGATTATATAGAATAAATAAAGTTGAAACTAATAATAATGCTACTAAAATAAAGTATAAAATCAAAGCTGGAATAAAACGAGAAACAACATTCATTCTTCCCTCTTTTAATAAATTAAAAGGATAGTATCTTTTTGTTGGCCAAAAATAACCTCTTTTTGAATTATATGGAATTAAATACACTGTTTTCACATTTCGTATATTCCCCACAAATATTAATTCTTCTGTAAAGAATTTTAAAAATTTATATTTGTAGGTAATTGGATTATGTTTAGATAGTTTATCTTTTAATGTTTTTTTATAAGATAAAACTTCTAGTAAATTAAATCTTTTTTTCATTTTTACCTCCATAGCAAAAAATCTCATCTAAAATGAGATTTATCGCTTCCCTTTATCAAAGATTTCTCCTAATGCTTTAGGAGCAGATGACTTTTTAGAAATAATCGCAAGTAACACTAATGTAGCCACAAACGGAATCACTTTATATGCTGTTGTTGGTAAATTTAGTGATACTAAGAATGGAATCGTTGAATATGTATTTGATAATGTTTTCATTAAACCAAAGAATATAGAAGCAAATAAAATTCTTGATGGATTCCATTGTCCAAATATTAATACTGCTACTGCTAAGAATCCATATCCTCCTACATCCCCATTAAATGAGTTTGATGTAGTAACAACGAAAATAAATCCACCTAGTCCTGCTAAAATTCCTGAAATAATTACAGAAATATAACGAATTTTAGCAACATTAATCCCTACAGAATCTGCTGCTTGTGGAAATTCCCCACAAGAACGAAGTCTTAACCCAAATCTTGTCTTATATAAAACAAATGCACTAATAATTAAAATTGCTAATCCAATATAAGTTGTAATAAATGCGTTTTTAAAGAATAAATCACCAATAACAGGTATTTTGGAAAGAACTGGTACTTCTTGAATTAAGAAATTCGTATTAAATTCAACTTGTTGTGTTGTTTTAATCATACGAGCCATAAAAATTGCAAAAGCTGTCGAGAACATATTAATTGCTGTTCCTGAAATCGTTTGATCTGCCTTCATTGAAATACTTGCATATGCATGCACTAACGAAATTAAACCACCTGCAATTGCAGAAATAATCATTCCGAAAAATAATAACTGCATTACACTAAAGTCATTTTTAAATAGATAGATAAAAATTGCACCAGAGAAACCTCCAATAACCATTTTCCCATCTAAAGCAATATTCACAATCCCACTTCGCTCACTATACATCCCTGCTAAAGCAACTACAAGTAATGGAATCGTAAAATACATCATTTGTTGGAAGTTAAAATAGACAATATTCATTATTTTTTACCTCCTTTTCGCTTACGCATAAATTCTTTGAAAATTACAATAAATGCTGAGAAATAAATAATAGCTGCAATAATCATTTCTACTACTTGAGGTGCATATCCTTGTGACTGCATAAAGAATCCACCCTGTTGTAAATGCACAATAAATAGTCCAGAGAAGAATACTCCTATTGGATTAGATAATCCAAGTAAAGCTACTGAAATTCCTGTATATCCTTCACTTGCTAAAACATCCACAATTTCGATGTGTTTTCCTGCTGAAGATAAGAATACAAGCGATCCTGCTATCCCTGAAATTGCACCAGCAATCATCATTGAATAAACAACATTTCTTTTAGCATTAATTCCTGCATATAAACTTGCATCTTGATTAAACCCACAAGCTTTTAGCTCATATCCAAATGCTGTTTTATTTAATAAAATATACACAAAAATCACTGCGATTACTGCAATTAAAATTCCAATATCTACACTTGAATTAGGGAATAAAATATCTAATCCTAGTGTTGGTGTTGTAGTACCCATCGGAATTGGTAATGATTGATTTTTTGCATGATCAAATACATGTTGAACGATTAAGTACTGAACTAAATACATTCCAATGTAGTTTAACATAATTGAAGAAATTACCTCATTTACATTTCGATATGCCTTTAAAAGTCCTACAATACTTCCCCAAATTGCCCCAGCTAACGCAGCAGCAATCACTGCTAAAATCCAATTTCCAATTCCAGGTAAAGGTCCATTAATTGCCACAAAAATTGCTGCAAATCCCCCTACTGTAAATTGTCCACTTGCTCCAATATTAAATAATCCTGTCTTAAATGCAAAGGCAACTGATAATCCTGTTAAAATAATCGGAGTTGCTCTAAACAATCCTGTTCCAAAACTTGCAGGATATTCATTAAATAATCCTAAAATTAAAGAATTAATTCCATACCAAATATCTTCATAAGATTGTTTACTATTTAATAAACCTGATACTACAATAATCACTAATCCAAAAAATAATCCTAGTCCAATTGACATTAGTGATGGAGCAACATTTCCAAATAAACGACTTAATTTATTTTTCATATCCTATCCCCCTTTTAGCACCAGTCATATAAATTCCAAGTTCTTCTCTACTTGTTTCACTTGGTTTTAAATCTGCCACAATTTCACCTTCATAGATGACTAAAATTCGATCACTTAAGTTCATTACCTCATCTAATTCTAATGAAACTACAAATACAGCACACCCAGTATCTCTTTGCTCAATAATTTGTTTGTGGACATATTCTATTGCCCCAACATCTAAACCACGTGTTGGTTGTACTGCTAATAATACATTTGGTTTTGAATCAATCTCACGAGCTAAGATTACTTTTTGCTGGTTCCCTCCAGACATACTTCTAGTAATAGTTGAAGAACCTTGTCCTGAGCGAATATCAAATTTATCAATTAAATAATCTGATTGTTTACGAATTGCGTCAAAATTTATAAATCCATTTTTTTGGTACTCTTTTTTATAGTAGTCTTTTAAAACTGTATTATATTCTAATGAATAATCTAATACTAAACCATGTTTATGACGATCTTCTGGAATATGTGCTAGTCCTAATTCATTTCTTTTTCGAATTGAATAATGCGAAATATCTTCATCATTGATGTAGATATTTCCTTTAGATGGCATTAATCCTGTAATTGCATAAACTAATTCAGATTGACCATTCCCATCAATTCCTGCTAGACATACAATTTCTCCAGCTTTCACTTCGAAAGAAACATTATTTACCACATTTTTGTGCCCCGCTTTTTCAACAGAAACATTTTCTAATTTTAGTACCGTTTGTTTTGGTTCACATTCTTTTTTCTCTGTCACAAAGCTTACATCACGGCCTACCATTAATCGTGATAATTCTTCTTTAGAAGTTGATGCAACATCAACGCAATCTATGAACTGTCCCTTTCTTAAAATTGTACAACGATCTGCTACTTCTTTAATCTCATTTAATTTGTGTGTAATAAACACAATTGATTTCCCTTCTTTAATTAATGATTTCATAATTTTCATTAATTCAGCAATTTCTTGAACTGTTAAAACTGCTGTAGGCTCATCAAAAATTAAAATGTCATTGTCACGATACAACATTTTTAAAATTTCAACCCTTTGTTGCATCCCTACTGTAATATCTTCAATTTTAGCATCTAACTCAATATTTAACTTATAATGTTGTACTAGTTCTTGCACTTTTTTTCTTGCTTTATCCATACTTAAAACACCAAATTTTGTATCTTCTGCTCCTAATACAATATTTTGTAATACTGTAAAATTTTGAACTAATTTAAAATGTTGATGTACCATTCCAATTCCAAGATCATTAGCAATGTTTGGATTTGAAATATTTACTGTTTTTCCATTAATTTTAATTTCACCTTCTTCAGGTTGATACATTCCAAACAATACACTCATTAAAGTTGATTTTCCTGCACCATTTTCACCTAATAAAGCATGAATTTCTTGTTTTTTCACTTTTAAATCTACCTTGTCATTTGCAATGATTCCAGGAAATTTTTTAGTGATTTGATTCATCTCAATTACATAATTTTGATTATTCATAATTCCATCCTCTCAGCGTATATTATACATTATTTCACATCAAAACGCAATATATTTTACTAGATAAAAAAACACTTTTTTTATTAAAAAGTGCTCTATTTTCGATATATTATTTTAAAAATAACAACATTCAGAAGTAATATCAATAACCATCCACTCCCTAGAATTGAAATAGTGATTCCAGAGATATCAACTAACAAGAAAAATGCCTTAAAGAATATCACAATGATTAGTAAAGTCACTACTATTAATGCAATTAATCCTATTTTAATCCAATTTATTTTCTTATCCACAAAATACAACAATAATATACCATTAAATAATGCATAATAAGTTGCAAGAGTTGAAGCTAATTCAAGTGAATAAACTCCAAATTGATGTAAAGCAAAATTCATTACTAGTGTAGTTAAAATAAAGATAACTGCATTACTTGAAGATTTAATTAATACATTTTGCATAAACTTTTCTTCTATTCTATCTTTTGATTTTTCAAGTGTTAAGATAAAACCTGGTATTCCAATTGTAAGTGTTGAAATTAGTGTTAGTTGAATTGGAATAAATGGAAATGCAATTGGTGTAAATAAAGTAATTAATGAAAATAAAATCGACATTACTGTTTTAGATAAAAACAAAGTTGAAACTTTCTGAATATTATTAATTACTCTTCTTCCTTCCATTAAAATATCATATAAATTTTTGAAATTATTCTCTAATAAAACAATATTAGATATTTGTTTCGCAGCCTCACAACCTTGTGCCATCGCAATACTTACATTAGCTTGTTTTAAAGCTAAAACATCATTTACTCCATCTCCTGTCATTGCTACAACATGTTTTTGAGATTGTAATGTTTCAACCATCAATTTTTTCTGATCTGGTGATACTCTTCCAAATACATTGTGATTAAAGAGATTTTGAACTAATTCTTCATTTGAAAGAGCAGAAACATCTATTGCAGCGGTATCTTTTAATCCAGCTTTTTTTGCAATTGCTGCTACAGCAATCGGATTATCACCACTAATTATTTTCACATTAACTTTTTCTTTTTCAAAAAATTCAAATAATTCTTTTGTATTTTCACGAATAATATCACTTAAAATGATAAATCCCTTCACTTTTAAATCATCCGGTAAATAATTTTCTAATATCCCATACTCACTATGTACTAAAACCAAAACACGATATCCTTGTTTAATGTATTGATCGACTAAATCTTGCTGATCACGATTTTTAATTAAAAATTCATACGCACCTAAAGCATAAGAACCATATTTTTTAAATGTTACTGCACTATATTTTCGTTTACTTGAAAAATCAACTTTATTACTAATTTCATATTCATTTCTTTTTCCAAATCGAGCTATTAAAGCTTTATCAGTAATATTTTCATAATCAAAACATCCTAAATATTGACTCATCACTTCATCAATATCACCAATCACTTCAACGACTTCCATATTACCCTGTGTAATTGTTCCAGTCTTATCTACACATAGTACATCTACACGAGCTAATGTTTCAATACAATACAACTCTTGCACTAAAATCTTTTTTAATCCTAATACAAACACTGATACTGCTAATGCTACTGATGTTAGTAAAATTAATCCTTCTGGAATCATTCCGATTAAAGGAGCAGTTGATTTTAAAATTACATCTTCAAAAGGTAATTTAAAAATAAAATAATTTTTAAAAAATAACAATATTCCTACAGGAATAATTCCAATTGTTACAATTTTTAAAATTTGATTCATTGTATCTCTTAATTTACTTGGATGAATGCGTGCAACTTTTGTTTCCGAAATCACTTTATTCATGTAATTATCAGCACCTACATGTACTACTTTTAGCATTCCGCTACCACTTACCACAATACTTCCAGAGTAAACCATATCTTCTTTATTTTTATAAATTGTATCTGATTCTCCTGTTAAATTACTTTCATCCATCTCTAAATTACCATCAAGAAGCATTGAATCTACATGAACTTGATCACCATTACTAATTAAATAAATATCATCAACTACTAATTCATGTGCATCTAATAGTACTTCCTGATTACTTCGAACTACACGAATTTTATTTTTTGAAAGTAATGATAATTTTTCAACAATTTGCTTAGATTTTAATTCTTGATATATTGCAATTCCCATATTCACAATAATTACACCTAAAAATAAGATATTTTTAATTTGACCACTTAATAAGATAATTAAAGCTAACACAATATTTAAAATATTAAAATAATTAATTGTGTTCGTTAAAATAATTTCTTTATTTGACTTTGTTCTTGATTTAATTTCAGTATTTATTTTTCCTTCTTTTTTTCTTTTTTCTACTTCTTGTTCATTTAACCCTAACATTTTATCACCTATTTTATTATAACATATCTAATAAAAAAAAATCTATACCGACAAGGTATAGATTAATCAACGAAGTTAAATGTAATGTCACAAATTGCAACAATATCACCATCAACACAACCTGCTTTACGTAATTCATCATCCACATTCATTTTACGTAATTTACGCGCAAATCGCATTGCATCTTCTTCAGTATCTAATTTAGACATTTTAAATACTCTTTCAATTTCTTCACCAACCAATTGCCATCTTCCATTACCAAGATTTTTAATTTCAAACGGTGGTTTTTCTTCTTCAAATTTATATAATACTCCTGTTGCAGTCGTTTCTTCTTCTAAACTTGCAAGCGCAAATTCAGGCGTTACTTTTAATAATTCATTTACTGCATAAAGTACACTTTGAACTCCTTCTGCAATGATTGCAGAAGTTTCAAAAATTTGCAAATCAGGATATTTAGCTTTAAAACGAGCTAAATTTTTAGGAGCATTTTCCATATCCATTTTATTTGCCACAATTACTTGTGGCCTTTCTAATAAGCGGTATTCATACTCACCTAATTCTTTATTAATAATTTCATAATCAAGTAATGGGTCTCGTTCTTCTCCACTCATATCAATCACATGGATAATTACTCGACAACGCTCAATATGCCTTAAAAATTGTAATCCTAGTCCTTTACCTTGAGAAGCATTCTCAATTAATCCAGGTAAATCCGCTAATACAAATGATTCATTTAAACTTACTTGTACTACACCTAAATTAGGTACAATTGTTGTAAAAGGATAATCTGCAATTTCAGGTTTTGCAGCACTTACAACAGACAAGAATGTAGACTTACCAACACTTGGAAATCCTACTAATCCAGCATCTGCTAATAATTTTAACTCTACTGTAATTTCTTTTTCTTCTCCAGGTGCACCTAGTTCACTATATTCTGGTGCAGAGTTTTTACTTGATTTAAAATGATAATTTCCTTTACCACGAATTCCACCTTTAGCAATAATCGCCTCTTGATCCCTTTTTGTTAAGTCGGCAATCATTGCACCTGTTTTATTATCACGAACAATCGTTCCTAATGGTACACGCACTATAAAATCTTCTCCATTTGCACCATGCATTTTTTTTGGTTTACCATTTTTTCCACTCTCAGCAATTAGTTTTTTATTATATTTTAAATCTAAAAGTGTACTTTTACCTTCATCAACTTTAAAAACAATGTTTCCACCATTTCCACCATCTCCACCATCTGGTCCACCTAATGGTACATATTTTTCACGGCGAAATGAAACAATTCCATCTCCACCTTTACCTGCTCGAACACTTAATTTGACACGATCAATAAACATATTTCCCCTCCTTTCTTTTCAAAAAAAATAATCCCCACTGGGGATTATTGTGGATATACAGAAACTTTAGTTTTGTTTTTTCCTAAACGTTCATATTTAACAATACCGCTTGTTAATGCAAATAGAGTATCATCTCCACCACGTCCAACATTTGTTCCTGGGTGAATTTTAGTTCCTCTTTGACGGTAGATAATTGAACCTTCATTTGTGAATTGTCCATCTGCTTTTTTAGCACCTAAACGTTTTGAATGAGAATCACGACCGTTTTTAGTAGATCCTACCCCTTTTTTAGAAGCAAACAGCTGAATATCTAAAATAAAATTCATAATTACACCTCCTGTTTTTTTATTTTTATGTATTTTTGATAATTAAATTCAATCGTTTGTAATTGAATTAATAATGTTTTCAGTATGATTTGAAGTGTTTCACTATTTTGTACAACTTTAATTTCCACAAAACCATCATCCATCTTCAATTCACAACTGTGATTTGCTAATTCCTCAATCGCATTTAATGTACCAACTGCAATACTACTTACACCTGCACATACCAAATCTTTACCAACAACATTACTAAAAGCATGACCTTTGATACTAATGTGCTCAATTTGATGATTACGACTTGAAATTAAAACTTTAATCATAATTAACCATTAATTGCTTCAACAACTAATTTAGTATATGGTTGACGATGTCCTTGTTTACGTTTTGTAGAACCGTCTTTTGCTTTATATTTGAAGATTGTAATTTTTCTGTTTTTTCCTTGTTTTAAAACTTTTGCAGTTACGCTAACTCCACTAACGTAAGGAGTTCCAATTTTAGCAGAAGCATCAGATAAGAATACTACTTTATCAAATACTACTGTTTCTCCTTCTTCAACGCTTAATTTTTCCACAAAGATTTCGCTTCCTACTTCAACTTTAACTTGTTTTCCACCAGTTTCAATAATTGCGTACATTTGTGCACCTCCCTCTTTCTCTATAGACTCGCCATTTAAGGCACAAATAATTGTTTTAAAAACCTTTTTATGAGCGGTTGTAGCTTATAGATGCATACAACAGTAGTATTTTATCATAAAACAATATAAAATGCAATTTTAAAGAACTAAAAATGCCATAGTTTACACTATGACATTTTTAAAATTATTTTTTAATGTTGTAGAACGCAGATAATCCTGGGAATACTGCTGTTTCACCTAATTGATCTTCAATTCTTAATAATTGGTTGTATTTAGCTAGACGGTCAGTTCTTGACATAGATCCTGTTTTAATTTGTCCAGCATTGAATGCAACAGCAATATCAGCAATTGTAGCATCTTCAGTTTCTCCTGAACGGTGAGATACAACAGCTGTATATCCAGCAGCTTTCGCTTTTTCCATTGCATCAAATGTTTCAGTTAAAGTACCGATTTGGTTAACTTTAATTAAGATTGAGTTTGCAATTCCTTTATCAATTCCTTCTTGTAAGATTTTTGGGTTAGTAACAAATAAGTCATCTCCAACGATTTGAACTTTATCTCCTAAAACTTCAGTTAATTTTTTCCATCCGTCCCAGTCTCTTTCACCTAATCCATCTTCAATAGAGATAATTGGGTATTTATCGCATAATTCTTTGTACCATGCAATCATTTCATCTGTAGTTTTTGTTCCTTGTCCAGATTTTTTCAATTCATAAACTTTAGTTTCTTTGTTGTAGAATTCACTTGCAGCAACGTCCATTGCTAATTTGAAGTCTACTCCTGGTTTATATCCAGCTCTTTCAATTGCTTCTACAATTACTTGTAATGGTTCTTCATTACTTGATAAGTTTGGAGCAAATCCTCCCTCATCTCCAACAGCAGTAACATGTCCTTTTGCTTTTAATACAGCTTTTAAGTTGTGGAATACTTCAGCTCCCCATCTCAATGCTTCTTTTAAGCTTGGAGCTCCAACTGGCATAATCATAAATTCTTGGAAATCAACTGAACTATCAGCGTGGCTTCCTCCGTTAATTACGTTCATCATTGGAACTGGTAATTTTTTAGCGTTAAATCCACCTAAGTAACGGTATAATGGAACATTTAATAAGTTAGCTGCTGCATGAGCTGCTGCTAATGAAATCCCTAAAATAGCGTTTGCTCCTAAATTAGATTTAGAATCAGTTCCGTCTAATTCAATCATGAATTCATCTAATTCAACTTGGTTTAATACATCTAATTCTTTTGCTAAGATTGCAGGTCCTAAGATTTCGTTTACGTTTTTAACTGCAGTTAAAACTCCTTTTCCTAAGAATCTTGATTTATCTCCATCACGTAATTCTAATGCTTCTCTTTCTCCAGTAGATGCTCCACTTGGAACGATTGCTCTACCGAATCCTCCAGATAATGTAGAAACTTCTACTTCGATTGTTGGGTTACCACGAGAGTCGATTACTTCACGTGCATAAACTTTAGTAATAATTGACATGTATTTGTCCTCCTTCAATACAGTAATATTATAACAAATAATTTATAAAAAATAAAGTATTTCATTTCAAATCTTAATAAAATCACAAATAAAAAGATAGGAATGTTCCTATCTAATCTCCCCTATTTTAATTTCATGTAATAAAAGCATCACTTTTTCTTCAATACTATAAATTAATTCATCATTTAGTTCATCTGAAACAATCCACTTTTCTACAATTCCTGCCTCAATGTCTAAATCCGTATTTATTGTAATCACTAAATCATATCTTTCTTCTAATTCATCTATTTTTTTACTAAATTGCGTTTTAGTAATATCAACTTGATAAATCTCTTGAAGTAATGAACTTACTTTTGAATTTATTTCTTGCTTTTCAATCCCTGCACTACTACATTTACAAATTCGATTTCCTAAAAAAGAGCAAATGCACTCTGCAATTTGAGAGTGCACTGCATTATCTTTACAAACGAATAAGATATTTAACACTATTTAGCGCCTAAAGCAGCCATTGTAATGTAGTTGTAAGGTTTATTGAAGTGTGGTAAGAAGAAAATATCTAATAATGCTAAACGATCAATTGTAACTCTTTCTTGAATTGCAAGTGAGAACATGTGAATTCCCATTGACATATCTTCTTTACTTGCCATTTGACACCCTAATACCACTCTTGATTTTTTATCGTAAACAATTTTAATTACAACATCGTGGTTGTCGTGTTCAATAAATGCAGGTTTTTGTGTATCTTTAAATTCTGTTACAGCAGCATCAAATCCAGCTCTTAAAGCTTTTTCTAATGTTAATCCTGTTGAAACCATTTTTAAGTCATAAATACAAATTCCATTTGATCCTTGAACTCCAATTGTTTCTAAAGCTGTTCCACAAGCATTGTGTGCAGCAACAATTCCTGAACGAACAGCGTTTGTTGCTAAAGCAATGTAGTTTACCGCATCTTTTCCTAATGAGTTGTCGTAAACTGTAGCACAGTCTCCAATCGCATAAACATCTTTAACACTTGTTTCTTGATGACGGTCTACTACATAAGCACCATTTCTGAATAATTCTAAATTGTCTTTTCCTAAATCATTGTTCGGTCTAAATCCAACTGCTAAGATAACCATATCTACATCAAAGCTTTCTTTATCTGTAACTAATTTTTCAACTTTTCCATTTCCTTGGATTTCAGTTACCGTTTGTCCAAACGCTAATTTGATTCCATGGTCAGCCATATTTTTACTCATTAATTCAGTTAGATCAGCATCATAGTATCCTGATAAACAAGTTTTAGCAACATCAACTAAAACTACTTCTTTTCCTAATCTTTCAAATGCTTCTGCTAATTCTACTCCAATGTATCCTGCTCCTACTACAGCAACACGGTTAATTCCTGGGTTTTGTAATTTATCAATTACTTCTTGAGCATTTTGGAATAATTTCACAAATTGAACATTTTCTAATTCCACACCCTTAATTGGTGGAACAATTGGTTTTGATCCTGTTGCTAAGATTACTTTGTCAAAACTTTCAACATGATTTGTTCCATCTTTTAAAGTTACATGTACTTCTTTTTTATCGTAATCAATTGATTTTACTTCTGCTTCCATGTGTACTTTAGCACCAGCAGCTTCTAATTGTTCTTTACTTGAGTAGAATAGTCCATCTGCTCCTGCAATTTGTTTTCCAATCCATAGTGCCATTCCACACCCTAAAAATGAAATGTTTGAGTTTTTATCAAAAACTACTACTTCATTTTCTTTTCCATAGTTTCCTAAAATCGTGTTAACACAAGCAGTACCTGCATGGTTAGCTCCAACTACTACAATTTTTGTCATAATGTCCTCCTCTAAATTGTATACAATACTATTCTACCAAAATTTTATTAAGAAAGCATTACAAATGCACTAAACTTATACCGTTTTCATAAATTAAAAAGAAATGAAATAAAACTTCACTTCTTCTAACTTGTTTTATAATCTGAAACATCACAAGAATCATATAATTTAACTCCAATTAATGTCCAGATTATTGAATAAATTATTGAAATCACTACAATATAAATTACAGATGCAATTGGGGTATTTGTAATAAAGTATAATCCAATTGATCCTCCAATAATTACTAACGCCTTGATTAAACCTTCAACAATCGATAAGATAAGAGTTAATGTTTTTCCGAAACGACGAATGACATAATTCCATACATTTTCTAATCGTAATACTTCACTAATTCCAAAGGCAAATGTAGCCAAGAATACATATAATGCATACATAATATCATAATCTTTCATAATACAAATTACTAAAGTAATTATCGTAAATAGCATAACTTGAATAAATTCGGATAAAAACTTAACAAAATGGTAATATGTTACTTTATAAATGCTTTTGATCGGGAATAATTTTAAATAGAAATCAGTATATAATCCATTTTCAGCAAACGAGAAAGTAGACATATACATTTTCAACCCAATTAATAAAATAACCGTTCTAAAAAATGGGGAAATCGCATCTTGTGGAATGGCAAGATTTAAGACAATTAAAAGCCCTATTTCAAATACTAATCCAATTATCGTAATTAATGAAGCCATAAAGAATTTTCCTGCTGAAATTCTTGAAAACTCCATAATTGCTTTCTCATTTAAAGATTTAAATTGTAGATTGCTTTTTCTAAAGAATTTAACATCGGCATTACTCCCTCCAGATGCCATTTGTTTGTAGGCTTTATCTGTTTTAGCTACTTTACTTAATTCATATTCATAGTAGTCAAATTTTAATTTTGAACAAATAACATATAATGCCGTAATTGTTATAGCATATACTGAGTAGTATACTGCTACAATTGCATAATTTCCTACTGCACTATAATGTGCAATTCCTAAATTCCATCCAATAAAAGGAACAAGATGTAAAATTGTTGATTGTGTAAATGCTAACCCTTCTAATTGATAGAAGAAATAAAATAGTGCTGCTAATCCTACTAAAATTAAAATATTTACAATTTTAGATATTTTTTCATATTTAATTCTAAAGTAAGTTAGAATATATCCAATTCCACCTAAAGTAATCAAAGAAATTAATAAGGTAATAGCTAAAAATACAATTGAAAGTCGATTTCCTGTTAACTGGATAATTCCACTTGATTGTGTAGCTGCCATAAATACCGACAACCCTAAATACATAATTGTAGATTTCAACAATACAAATAAGTAAGCATCAAATTTTGAAACTGGCCCAGTCATTAATAAGTTTGCATCACAACTTCTAAATCCTAGTGCTCCTCCTTGAATCGCTTGAATAAACATTAAAATATAAAACATTGAAGAAATTGCAAAAATATAAATTTTACCTAAATCAATTGTCCCTGCTACAACTTCTTCTCTAACTGGAACTATAAATAACATGAATATTGCAAACACAATTCCAAATAATAAGAATCCTAATCCTGGTAAAACTTTTAAAGCTTGTCTTGGTTTTTTAAAAGCTTGTTGTAAAGTAAATTTAAAATATTGAATAAACAACTTCATAGTTTACACCCCTTTTTTCTGGAAGTAAATTTCTTCTAATGTTTCATTTGTTCCTTCAAAGTCTTCTTTTGTTGTGTTAAATACAACATTACCATGATTCATAATGATCACTTGATCCCAAATCGTTGTAACACTATCAATCAAGTGTGTACTTACTAAAATCATACATTCATCTTTTAAACTTTCTAATACTAATTTTAAGTCACGAATCGCTTCTGGATCTAATCCAATCATCGGTTCATCTAAAATTAAAATTCTTGGTTTTAAAATTAAAGCTGAAATTACACTTACTTTTTGACGCATTCCTTTTGACAGTGCACCACATAATTCATCTTTTTTCTCACTAATTCTAAATAAATTTAAATAATGATTTGCTCTTTCCTCAAAGTCTTTAATCCCATATGCATAAGCTACAAATTGTAATTGTTGCCATAAAGTTAATTCTCCATATAATTCAGGAACTTCAGGTACATATCCTATTTGTCTTTTTACTTCTAAATCTTGGATATCTTTCCCATCTAATGTAATACTTCCTTCATATTTTAAGAACCCAACAATTGATTTAATAATTGTAGATTTCCCTGCTCCGTTTTCTCCTAATAAAACAGTAATTTGATTATCTTTTAACGTAAAGCAAACATTATTGTTTGCTGCTAAATCTTTATACATTTTTGTAACATTTTCTACTCTTAACATTTTTCTATTTTCCTCTCTTTTAAATCATAAATTAACACGTAAACCACATAAATAATAATTGCACATACAAACACTAGACTAAGTTGATCTAACCAATTCATTTTAAAATCCATATTATAAATTTTATCCGTTGAATTTCTTAGCAACATAAACAGAACATATACTGAAACCCATGTTCGAAAAAAATCTTTTTTAT
>JBHALC010000062.1:0-5058 GCA_041827565.1 Erysipelotrichaceae bacterium | reverse complement strand
TCTATAAAAAACTAATTAATGTAATTGCACTAATAGCTGTACTTTGGTATAATTTTGGTGTAACAAAGTTACATCAAAATTGTCATAAGGGGGAAATATGAGACGATTTAAAAAAATATTAGCAGCTTCATGTGCATTGCTTTTAGCAACAGGAATCTTAGCAGGATGTTCTTCTAAAAAAACAACATCAGATGGTAAAAACATCGAAAAATTGACAATTGGATTTGTTCCATCAAGAGATCCAAAAGATATTATTACTGCTACTGAGCCTTTAAAAGAATTATTAAAAACGCAATTAGCTAAAGAGGGAATTACAGTTAAAAATATTGATATTACTGTAGGAACAAACTTTGAAGCAGTTGGTGAAGGGTTAAAAGCGGGTACAATTGATGTAGGATTTATTCCAGCAGGAACTTATGTATCTTACCGTAAAGAAGCTGAAATTTTATTAACAGCAACAAGAAGTGGATTAAACAATACAACGAATAACCCAGTAGATTGGAACAAAAATAAACCAACTAAAAATGTAGATACACAAGTTACATCTTATGTAGGAATTATTTTAGCTGGACCTTCTGAAAAAGGAAAAGCAGTAGCTGCAAAAGTAAATGCAGGTGAAAAATTAACTTGGGAAGATTTAGCAGACTTAAAATGGAGTGTAAATAGTGCAACTTCTTCAGCTGGATACATTTACCCAACATTATGGTTAAATGAAAACTACAAAAAAACAATTAAAGATTTAGGAAGTAATGCAATTTTAAGTGATGGATATGCTACTTCATTCGCTCGTTTAGCTTCAGGACAAACAGATGTATTATTAGTTTATGGAGATGGTCGTTTAGACTATGAGAAAAAATGGACTTCTGACTTTGGAAGAAGTGCTTCAATTTGGGAAGAAACAAATGTAATTGGAGTAACTGCACCAATTTATAATGATACAATTAGCGTTTCAAAATCTTCTAAAAATGTAACACCTGAATTTAAAGCAGCATTACAAAAATCTATGATGGAATTAGCAAAAACAGAAGAAGGTAAAAAAGTAATTAAAATTTACAACCACCAAGGTTACCAAATTGCTCAAGATTCAGAATACGATAACGAAGCAAAAGCACAAACACTTATTAAAAGCTTAAAATAATAACTAAAAAAGAGTAGTGTGTTGCTACTCTTTTATTTAATTAATGGAGAAAAGATATGATTGAATTTAAAAAAGTAAGTAAAACTTATCCTAATGGAACTAAAGGATTAATTGATGTAGATTTAAAAATTGAACAAGGTGAATTTGTGGCTATCATTGGTTTATCTGGATCAGGAAAATCAACTTTAATTCGTTGTGTAAATCGTATGCATGATATTACAGGTGGGGAGTTATTAGTTGATGATATTAATGTGAATTCTTTAAATCAAAAAGAAGTAAGAAAATTTAGAAGAAGAATTGGAATGGTATTCCAATCTTTCAACTTAGTTACAAGAACAACAGTATTAAAAAATGTTTTAACTGCATTTGTTCCTGAGTTAAAAGGATTTAGAAAATTCTTTGGAATTTTCCCAAAACAATATAAACTTCAAGCTTTAGAAGCATTAGATAAAGTAGACATGCTAGAAAAAGCATTTTCTAGGGTAGATCAATTATCTGGAGGACAACAACAAAGAGTTGCTTTAGCAAGATCTTTAGGACAAAATCCAGAAATTATTTTAGCAGATGAACCTGTAGCTGCATTAGACCCAATTACTTCAAATCAAGTAATGGAAGACTTTAGAAAAATTAATGAACAAAATAATATTACAATTTTAATTAATATTCACGATGTGGATTTAGCCTTGAAATACTGCAAACGTGTAGTAGGAATTAATAAAGGTCGAGTAGTTTATGATGGACCAGCAAGTGAAGTAACACAAGAAATTTTAGATAAAGTTTATAAAAAAGATTTATTTGAAAGTGGTGAATAAGATGAGTTTAAAAAGTTTATTGCCTAAAAAAACCATTACTTTGCCAAATGGAAAATCAATTGATAAACCATTCTCATTTATGCCAATTATTGTAGTTGCATTAATCATCTTTACATTTATTGCAGCAGAAGTAACAGGGTTTAATTTTGAAGTGTTTGAAAGAATGGATAATTTCTTATCGATGATAATTGATATGTTTCCACCTGATTTTGATTATGCAACGAGCGTAATTCAACCTTTATTAGACACGATTAAAATGTCATTTATTGGTTCGTTTTTAGGGGCGGTTGTTTCACTTCCATTTGCAATTTTAGCAGCAAATAATATTACAAAAAATAAAGTAATTAATGGTATTTTTAAATTTATTTTAAGTATTTTAAGAACGATTCCATCTTTAGTAAGTGCAATTGTTGCTACATATGTATTTGGAACAGGAACATTTGCGGGTACAGTAGCCATCTTTATGTTCACATTATCTTATGTGGGTAAATTGTTATATGAATCAATTGAAACGGTAGATATGGGTGCATTTGAATGTATGGAATCGATGGGATTTACTCGTTTTTATGCATTTAGATATGCAATTTTACCAATTGTTTTACCATCATTTATTTCAACAGCATTATATAATTTTGAAGGTAATGTGCGTTATGCAGCGATTTTAGGTTATGTTGGTGCTGGAGGAATTGGATTAATTTTAAATGAAAAAATTGGATGGAGAGAATATCCTCGAGTTGGTGTAATTTTATTAGTATTATTATTAACGGTATTGTTGATTGAAACCATTTCAAGTCACTTTAGAGGTAGATTGGAGTAGTATATGAGTAAGTTTGAAAAGAAATTATTAAAAGAACCCAAAAATCATTTATATATTATATTTGTATTAGTATTATTAACAGGAATGATTTTGTGGAGTGCTTCTTCAGTTCAAAATGGTAAGTCAAGCGAAGATTCAATAAAATTAGCTGGTAATATTATTACTGGAATTTTAAATCCAGATACAAACTTATTATTTAGATTAGATGAAAAAGGAGTACTATATTTATTATTTGAAACAATTTGTATTGCTTTCTTAGGTACAATTTTTGGAGCAATTATTTCAATTCCATTTGCCTTTTTATCAGCTAAAAAAATGGTTTCAAAATATGTTGCTTGGATAGGGCGATTCTTTACAATGGTAATTAGAACGATACCAGCATTTATTTATGGATTAATGTTTATTGGGGTAACAGGACCAGGACCATTAGCTGGGGTATTTACGATGTCAGTTATTTCAATTGGAATGATTACAAAGCTATATATTGATGCAATTGAAGATATTGATTTTAAAATTATTGAATCATTACAAGCTTTAGGTTGTACAAAATTAGAACAAATTCGTTATGGGATTTTACCACAATTATATTCTAATTTGATTTCAATTGTGATTTATCGTTTTGATATGAACTTAAGAGATGCAACGGTATTAGGATTAGTAGGAGCTGGGGGTATTGGGGCACCATTAATCTTTGCGATTAATGCATATCGTTGGAATGAAGTAGGATCGATTTTATATGGAATTATTATTTTAGTTTTAATTATTGAAGCTGTATCAAATCGTATTCGCCGTTATTTAGCAAGAGGTTATTAATGAGTATTAAGATTATTGCGACAACTGATGTACATGGACACTTATTAGATTATCGTTTTTTAGATCAAGCTCAAACAGGAAGAGGATTAAGTCGTTTATCTACTTATTTAAAATCTCAAAGACTACTTTATGATGTAATCTATATTGATAATGGGGATATTAATCAAGGTACACCACTTGTAGCTTATACGAATGCATATTTAGAAAAAAATATTGCATCAAAAGCATTAAATTTATTAGAATGTGATTATTTCAATTTAGGGAATCATGATTTTAACTTTGGAAGTGTATTTTTAAAACGATATATTGATGAAAATAATGCAAAATGTATTACCGCAAATATTGATTATCAAAATCAATGTGTAGGTAATACCCAAATTAAAGAAATTCAAAATAAAAGAATTGCGTTTATTGGAGCAGTTACAGATTATATTCCAAATTGGGAAGCTGAAAAAAATCTAATTGATATTACAATTCACTCTACTTTTAATACATTAAAAAAAGAAGTAGAAAAAGTTAGAAGTCTAGCAGATTATGTTATTGTAGTTTATCATGGAGGATTTGAAAAAAATATTGAAACTGGTATTCCAAGTGAAAACTTAACTGGTGAAAATGTTGGATATCAGATTTGTGATGAAATTGAAGGAATTGATGTATTAATTACTGGACATCAACACCGTAATTTATTAGGTAAAATTAAAAATACATGGATAGTACAGTGTAATGATACATGTAATCAATGTATGGAAATTGAAATTGATGATGAAATCAAAGTATCAAAAGTAGATTTAAGTTTAGTTGAAATAGATTTAGATTTTGAATCACATTTTAATCATGTATTACAAGATACAGAAAAATGGTTAGATCAAGAAATCGGATATTTAGATCAAGATTATCCAATTACAAATATTGAAGAAGCACAATTAAATAAACATCCAATTACTAGTTTTTTAAATCAAATCTTTTTAGAATATTTTAATGCTGATATTTCTGCTTGTTGTTTATTTGATGTAATGCCAGGATTAAGTAAGAATTTAAAATATCGTGATATTATTTTAAATGCACCATTTCCTAATACATTAGTATTAAAAAAGGTAACAGGAAAACAGTTATTAATTTATCTAAATCAACTTGCATCTTATTGGACTGTAATTGAAGATAAGATTACAATTAATCCTAAATTTATTATCCCAAAAAGAGAAATTTATAATTATGATTTATTAGATGGAATTTCATATACGATTAATGTTTCAAAAACCAAAGACAACTTTGTGGGTGAAGTTTTGTTTAAAGGAAAACCATTAGATTTAAATCAAGAATTTAAATTAGTAATTAATAATTATCGTGCTAGTGGAGGTGGAAACTTCTCGTATTTCCCAAATATTGAAACATTAGTTGAAGATACAAATGATGTTTCTGATGTAATTATTGAATATGTAAAAAAGAAAAAAAATATTACAATAAGTCATCAAAATAAT
>JBHALC010000061.1:0-10031 GCA_041827565.1 Erysipelotrichaceae bacterium | reverse complement strand
ATTGGATTGAGGGAACAAGTGTTAAAAATTCGGTGGATTACCGTAAAATTAGAGCGGATGTTCCTTTAGTGCTTGTTATTGGTAATGTATTTGCAATATTTACTTCCATAAAATTTTTAAGAGTAATAAACATAACAAAATTAACTAACGTTGTTGCAATCCCTATGATAATATACCTATATGTTTCTTGGGTTAATCCTAATTTCATTCTATCCTATTTCCTTAATCTTCTCAAACAATTCATTTATTCGCTCATTATGATGATATAAATATAAATATCCAAACAATGCTTCTAATCCTGTAGCCATGCGATAATCAATAATGTCCGCATTTTTAGCTACACTATCACTTTTAGCATTACGACCACGATGAATAATTTCTAATTCTATTTCATTAAATTCATTTTCAGATAATAATTTTCTTAAAATTTCTGCTTGTGCCTTAGCACTCACAAACTGCACTGATTTTTGTTGTAAAATATTAGGCTTATGAAATCCTAATCGAATAAAATGTTCACGAACTAATAGCGAATAAATTGCGTCCCCAATAAAAGCTAATGTATTTCCATTTTCCAATACAATTTCTTTCATTACAATCTTCCTCTTTGAATTAGACGATTACGAAGTAAATCTGCTACTTCAAATTCTTTATTTGCTTTGGAATTTTCCCATGCCTTAAATAGTTCAAAATCTACTTTATCTAATTCAATTTCTTCCATTTCATACCCTAAAACCAGTAACATTTTATCTAATGTATATTCGTAAGATTGTAGTAATGGAATATCAAATTCTTTTTTTCTTAACTCCTGATTAATTTTTTTAATCAATTCAAAAATCACTGTATTAGCACTAGCTACATTTAAATCATTTTGAAGCTCATTTAAGAATTTACTATACAATTCATTTAACACATTATTTTTTTCAATATGATTCAACCTTAATTTTACTTTTAATTGTCTTCTCGCGATTTGAACTTTATTAAACTCATTTACAGCATTATTCAATGTTTCTTCATTTAATATTAACTCTAAACGATATGGTGAACTTAAAATAAACCATCTCATTTGATTTCCACCATATTTTTCAACTAAATCACTAATAAATAATACATTACCTAAAGATTTAGACATCTTTGCTCCGTCTACTTTAATCATTCCATTATGAACCCAATAATTCGCTAATGTTGTATTATGTAATGCACTACATTGAATCACTTCATTTTCGTGATGTGGGAATTTTAAGTCACTTCCACCACCATGAATATCAATCAGATTTGACTTAAACACATCTTGAATCATTACTACACATTCACTATGCCATCCAGGTCTTCCACTTGAAAAAGGCGACGCCCAATTTTTACCTGTTGTTGTTTTTTTCCATAGAGCAAAATCCATCGGATTTCTTTTATCTGAATTTTCTTCAATTCTTGCTCCAACTATCAATTCTTCTTTTTTCTGATGAGAAATAATCCCATAATTTTCTACTTTATCAATATCAAAATAAACATCTCCACCTATCTCATAAGCATATCCTTTTGCTATTAATTCTTCAATAAAATGAATGATTTTATCCATTGTATCACTGACTTTAGGTGTAAATTGTGGTTTTTTTACTTTTAAACTTTTTAAATCTTTAACATAAGCATCAATATAAAACTGTGAAATTTCTAATGCATCCTTATTTTGCTCTAATGCCTTAGCAACAATTCGATCATCAATATCCGTATAATTTGATGCATACTTCACATTATATCCAATTTCTGTTAAAACATTAAAAAGCAAGTCTGCAATTACTGCAGGTCTTGCATTTCCAATATGAGCATAATTATAAGTAGTTGGTCCACAAAAATACATAGTAACTTCATTTGGATTGATAGGTATAAATTCTTCAATTTTTTTTGAAATACTATTGTATAATTTCATATTAAATTTCCTCTCTCCAAATCTTAGCACCTAAATTTGTTAGTTTTTCAATTAAATGGTCATATCCACGATCAATATGATAAATATCACGAATTTCTGTTACTCCATTTGCTAATAATCCTGCTACAACTAAACATGCACCACATCTTAAATCTGTAGCTGTAACTACATTTCCTTGTAATGGTGTTGCACCATAAATTGAAGCACTTGGAATATGCATTTTTGTTTTTGCACCTAATTTATTTAATTCAGCGCAATGTTTAAATCTTTCTGTATAAATCGTTTCTGTTACTGTACTCAATCCATCAACTTGAGTTAATAAAGCTGTAATAGGTTGTTGAATATCCGTTGCAAAACCTGGATAAGGTTGTGTTGTAATTTCAACTGGGTTTAATTTTTTATTAAAATCTCTTCTTACTACAATTTTATCTACTCCAACTTCTAAATCAATTCCAATTTCTGTTAATTTAGCTAATAAACTTTCTAAATGTGATGGAATAACATTCGTAATCGTTACTTCACTTGCATTTGCAGCGGCAATAGATAAATAAGTTGCAGCTTCAATACGGTCTGGAATAATATCATGAACACATCCACCTAAACTTTCAACACCATCAATAATAATGATACTTGTACCTACTCCTCTTATTTCAGCACCCATTTTATTCAACATTGTAGCTACATCAATAATTTCAGGTTCTTTAGCAGCATTTTCAATTACAGTTCTACCTTTTGCAAATACTGCTGCCAACATTATATTTAATGTTGCCCCAACACTTGCAATATCTAAATAGACTTTTGTTCCAATAAGTTGATCTGCTTTTAAAACATAACTTCCTTGAATATAATCAATTTTAGCGCCTAAAGCTTCAAATCCTTTTAAATGTAAATCAATTGGACGAGGTCCTAAATAACATCCACCAGGCATCTTAATTTCAACTTCACCATATCTTCCTAGCATTGCTCCCATAAAATAATAAGAAGCACGAAGTTTTGTAACTACATCTTGAGTTAAAGCTACTTTTTGAATATTAGTTGGATCAATAAAAATTTGACCTTTATCTCTTTTTACTTCTACATTTAATTCTTTTAAAATATCTGCTAATGCATTTACATCTGAAATATCTGGAACACCATATAATGTAACTGGCTTACTCCCTAAAATTGTAGCAGGAATTAATGCAACTATCGCATTTTTAGACCCACTAATTTCAACACTTCCCGATAATTTATGTCCACCTTCAATTTTAATTACTTCCATTATTTTACTCCTTTATTTTGGGAAAAATATTGTTCCCTCTTGCTTAATCTCACCTTTTGTGATTGCATATACAATCGTACTTGCTTTTTCTAATTCTACAATCTCTCCATTTGCATTTTCAATTAATATTTTTTGACCCTTATATGGAGAATAAGGATTCGCCTTAATTTCTTCTGTTCGAATATAGTATTTTGGGTCTAGTCCTCTACCTACTACTTCTTTTTTTATTCTAATTCTATTTTCTTCTGTATCATCTTCATATCCAAATAAATCACGATCTAATAATCTTCTTGCTAAATCTGAAGCAATTTCATCTTCTTTTTCAACTATCATCATACAACAATATAATAATGAACTTTCATCTAACTTGTAATGCTGTTCTACACTTGGCATTTCACTCCCTAAATATGGAGTTAAGACTTTAATATCATTAAAATATTCTGGTTTTTCTAAATAGATATCTTTTAATCTTGAGAATAATTGAATAAAAATTGTTTCATAACTACGAGCTACAGGGTGAAAATATACTTGCCAATACATTTGATATCTAGCCATAATATAGTCTTCTACACTATGAATTCCTGTATATTTGACTACTAAATGTTTTTTTCCATTTTGATTTTTAACACGTAATGTTCGTAAAATTCGTTCTAAATCAAACTGTCCATAACTTGTAGCTGAAAAATATGAATCTCTTAATAAATAATCCATACGATCTGCATCCAACTGTGCCGAAACAATCTGATTTAAAATATCATTTTCATGTTTATGTTCAATAATATTTACTACATCTTGAGCTAATTTTGGATTGACTTCATTTAAAATTTGATTAATCTGAGTATTTTCCAAAATAATTTTAGCAGTATATTCCTCATGATTAAATTCTGTAACATGCTCAAAAGCATGTGAAAAAGGGCCATGTCCTACATCATGTAATAATCCTGCCAACATTACCGAAACTTTTTCATATTCACTTAATTCTTCTTTTAAAGATTTAACTTCATTCACCATTCTCCTCACAATTTCATATACACCTAATGAATGAGAAAAACGAGAATGCTCTGCACTAGGATAAACTTGAAAATTCCCTCCTAATTGATGAATTCTTCTTAGTCTTTGAAACTCTTTTGCATCAATACATTTCCATATTACTTCATATTCAATATTAATATATCCATGGATTGGATCTCGTAAAACCTTAATTTCTGATAATTTTGATAATGACATAAATTTTTACCCTTTCGTATACTGTATTATATCATATTTAATTTTCTTTTACAAAAAAAAGAGATAGATAATTTATCCCTTTAAATCCTATTTAACTCTTTAGAAATAAAAATCAATTCAAACTATGGAAATGTAATTTTTGAAGTATCTTTAGTATTATTACAGATGCATCATAAATTACAAAATCACCTCTAAACTAAAGTAACTACATCGTAAATTTATCTTGCTTCTTTTTATAATTTAAAAATAAATTTTCTTCACCTTTAATTTTTAATCACCTAATATTCCACTATTGCACTAGATGTCTATATTTTATTGACTTAATTGAAAAATAATTGTTTTATTGTACAATAATAGTGGAAATTTAGATATGACTATGCTATAATCTTGCGGTGGGGAGGAAAGAATATGAAAAAAATACTAGCTTTATTAATGATGATTGTAGTAATTTTAGTAGGATGTGTTTCATATACTAAAACGACTATTGTTACATCTGTAAAACCATCATGGGGAACTTTATATACAACTTTATTACAAAAAGGTAAAGATACAGATCCTCAATTATTCAAAGATTTACAGTCTACTCTATCAAAAATTAGAGAAGAATCTAAAGCAACTTATGTTTATGTTTTAATGCCGATCAAAGATGGAGTTGCTTCATTAGAAGGGGATATTAAAGGGAAATATATGCTTACAATTGACGGGTCTAAAGAACCTGAAGATTGGGGAGTAACTTATGACTATGAAGCACAATTTAGTGAAGCATGGTCTGGGGAAGTTGCTGCTGCTCGTTCTGCATGGAATGATGGGGACATTCAAAATTGGTCAGCATTCGCTCCAATATATAATGCAGAAAAGAAAGTTGTTGCAATACTTGGAATTGACTATCCAGCTACTGAAGTTATTCAAAAATATCCAGAATGGAATCGTGATGATGAGAAATGGAATCATATGGAAGATAAAATTTCTGTTCCTGTTCCAAATGAAGTACAAAACAAAATAGATGAAGTAAAAGTATTAGTTAAAAAATATGCTAATACTTTACAACAAGAAACTTCTAAAACTGAACAGTCACAACTTAAACCATAAAAAATATGCCACCAGTTTTATTTACTGGTGGCTTTAAATTATTTTATTCTTTTTCTTGATAAAAATGCTAAACCAAGTATACTTATTAATCCCATCACAGCAACAAATCCTAGATTCGTTGAATCTGATGTATCTGTATCTTTTTTAGTATTAATATTTGGTTTTTCATTTTCTTGTGGTTTAACTGTAGAATTTTGATTTGATTCCACTTTTTTAAATTCTACTGCATATAGTGAGAAGTGAGTTGTTTTGAAAATTACTTCATTTTCTTTTTGTGTAAATGCTAATGATTGTAATTCTCCTGTTTCACTTACATAGTAAACATTACTTACTTGTCTACGATCATTTAATGATAAGTGAACAATATACTCTCCTTCACCTATATTAATCCCTTTACCTTTAATTAAATCATTAAATATAATATCATATAAAATTACATCTTTATCTTTTAGTGTAGCAACTTTGTTTTTATCCATTTCTTTAACTGATAATGATGTTGTAGGTTTTACTTTTACATTTTCAACTGCATGTTTATTATCTGTTAAGTTTTAATTTCATATGCTACTCCATCTAATTCAGATTTCGCTTTAGCTAAAGCTTGTGTATAAGCTTCTTGTTTTTCAGGTGTTGCTTCAGTATATTTTACATCTTTTAATACTTCATTTTCTTTTTCAACTTCAGTGGTTAAAGGTTTTTTATCATTTAATTTTTCAAATACATAAGTAATTACTTGTGTATCAGCTGAAATCGTTCCTTTTTCTAAAGTGTTGCTTTCTTTTAATTTAGGTAAAACATATTTCACATTATTTGCTGTAATTTCTTTTTCAACTAATGAAGTTACATCATATTTTGTACCTATTTGAGTGTTTTCTTTAACTGCATCAAATTCTTTTAATACATTTCCTTGTGCATCTTCATATTTTACAGTCACTGCTTTACCTAGTTTTGCTTTATACACAAACACAATTCTTTGTACTTGTTCTGTTACCTCACCTTTAATTAAAGCACTTCCTTCTTGAAGAATTGGTTCTTGATTATCATTTACTACTAATTCAAATACTAAACTTTCTTCATTTGTAATTTCTTTTTTAATTTTTGAAGTATAGTCATATTTTGTTCCTTTAGCTGTAGCTGATGGAATTAATTCTTCATCTTTAATAATTGAGTTTCCTTTTTCATCCACAAACTTAACAACTACTTCAGATCCAAGTAGTAATTCATAAACATAAATTACTACTTGTTCAGAACTTGTTACTGCTCCTTGCTCTCCAGCACTGCCTTCTTTATGTACAGGATTTCCATATAGTAATCCATCTTTATCTGCTATTTCTGGTTCAATTTGGCCACTTAAATTATATTTTGTACCTACTGGTTGTCCTGCTTGAAGAATATCTCTAACTTTTAATTCTTTCCCTTCTGTTGTTTCGTAACGTAAAGTAACTTTTTCACCAGCTACAGTTGAATAAACTAAAGTAATAACTTGCTCTTGTTCTTTCACATCTTCAGTTAATTAAGCACTATTTTGTTTTAAAGTTGGATTTGCATAGTAGATTCCATTACTGTCTGTTAATGATAATTTTAATAATCGATTTGCATCGTATTTTGTTCCTAATGGTTGCCCTTCATCAACAACAATAATAATTGGTTCTGCTAATTTTTGACCTTCTTTAGTCTCAAATTTTAAAGTTACTGCTTTTCCTAATTTAACTTCTTCTTTAACGATAAATCCAGGATTTTGTGCTTTAAAGGTTTTAATTAATCTTTCCAAATTACTAAAACGGTAAGCTTTAGCTGGATTATCTGCCCAAATTGCAACCATACTACCTATTGTATCCACATTTGTATTATCACCAGTTACTTTATCAAATTTGTGTTGAGCTTTGCTCATATTCCCTGTTGCATAAGGTAGACCATACCATCCACCATATTCAAATCCTAACACATAGTACCAAGCATCATTTGTGTTTAATATTTTGTGTCCTTTATCTCTTAATTTACGTGCACTCGCTAATGTATAACGATCAAAACCTGCATTCCAATATGAAATAATAATATCTGTATCAAATTTTTGATTTGGTTCTACATTATTGTAGTAGAATCCATCATTAAATGCCATTGGTCTCATTGATTCATCTTTAATAATTTTAGCAACTTCATTTACATAACCCGCAAATCCTTGTTTTGTTCCATAAAGCTCCATACGATTCAATGCTTTAAATCCACCATATTGGTCAAAACCTAAATCATTCGCATATTCATCTGCTCCAAAGTTAACGATTTTAACTCCTTTTTTTTTAAAGTATTGAACATATTTCTTAAATGATTCTTGTGTAAAATTACGTGCATCTTGGTTTGTTAAGTTAAGCGTTGTTTTAGATTTAGCACCATTAGTTCCAATAAAGCGAACATCTTGTAATCCCAATTTTTCCATTGCACTTAAAATTGCATCCATATGTCCTGGTGTATTAAATCCTGGGATAATTTCAATATTTTTTTCTTTAGCATAGTCAAAAATATGATTCATTTCATCTTGAGGTAATTCTTTATTATCTTTATTTTCAACAGATTTTAATTTAAAATACTCCTCATTTCCATAATGAATAGCATTTTTAACTTCTTCATGACTATACTGTTTCCCATTCACTTCTAATCCTAGATTATCTAATTGTAATCTTAATCCATCATTTCCAACTAGTAAATGAAGATGAGTAAATCCTTTTGAACTAATTGTATCAATCAACTCTTTGATTTGAGTTTAACTAAAATACTTCCTACCAGCATCTAAAGAAAATACTTTCATTTTCTCTGCTGCAGCTCGAACTGGTTTAATCGACACCATCCCCAGCATCATCACAAATGTTAGTAAAACTAACACTAATTTGTTAAAAGTTCTAGTCGCTCTTTTCACACTATCGCCCCCTTTCATTTTGTGTACATAAAAACGACTTACAGCCTCATTTTACTCTTTTATTATTTAATTTTCAATAGAAAACGCTAACATCGAGATTTTGTTATATTAATCAAATTGTTTTTTATAAATAATACTCTTCTATTAAGTGCATATTTTTATTTTCACCCTATTATATTATAATGATTAATTTAGCAATTTTGTTTTATATAATAAAAAAGAAACTCATTTTATAATGAATTTCTAATTAATCTATAATAATATCTAAAGCTTCTTCACTTGAAACACCCATAAAGTAAGAATTAATATCTAATGAATCTAATACTTCTTTAATTGTATTTCTCTCGTATTTAATCCCTTTTAATTTTTCAGCTAATTCTGCTACATCTTGAACTCCAAAGAAATCTCCATAGAATTTAACATTTTCAATTACATTATCTTTAACTAATAAATTTGCTTCTACTTTACCTGTTAATAATCGACGATTACGTTTCATTGTAAATTCTGGATTCTCTCCATATACCCAATCCCATGAATCATTTCTTGCTGCTTTAATTTTTTGAACTTCTGCTTCTTCTTCAGGTGTCAATTCATAATCTGTCATATTGTAATGTTTATTCATGTAATCTTTTAATAAATTTTTAAAATCATTTACTGTGATACTTTGATCTGCTAAGTACGGCTTGATATTTGTAACACGTGAACGAACTGATTTTTTTCCTTTTGATTCAATTTTGTCCATTGAAACTTTTAATGCCTCTACTAATACACTTACATCTGTATCAAACAAAATACATCCATGGTGCATTACACGATTTTTCTTAATATATTGTGCATTTCCACAGAATTTTTGATCTCCAATTACTAAATCATTTCTTCCCGTAAATTCTGCTTTTACTCCCATTTGAGCCAAAGTTTCTAATACTGGTTGACTTAATGATTTAAAATCAAAATCGGCTTCACTTTCTTCATTAGCGATAATTGTATAGTTTAAATTATTATAGTCATGGTAAACTGCTCCACCACCACTAATTCTTCTAACAATTTTAATTCCATTCTCATCACAGTATTTTTGATTAATTTCTTCTACTGTATTTTGATTTTTTCCAACTACAATACAGGGCTGGTTAATCCATAAAATAAATACATTGTCACGATTTGCAATTTCTTTAAATGCGTATTCTTCAAAAGCAATATTATAGCTTGGATCATTACTAAGTGGTTCTAAATAAATCATTATCTTTCTCCTTTACCGTCCATAATATTATAACAAAAAAGCAAGAATAAATCCTGCTTTTTACTATTTATAATCTAATAATTATTCTCTTACTTTTTTTATCGTGCAATAACTAAACCTCACAAAAATCCACCATATCGCCCATTCTCCCGTAACATTATATTAAGAAATCGGTCTAAATGATACCCCCCCCCCAAAAAAATAAAGATTAATTCCTAATAAATCCCAAATAACAGTTCCAATTGACATTAAATCAATAAACTTTAAAGACTCTTTCTTCATTTTCAAAAATTCTCCTTTGGCAATATTATACTGTTTTTTATTTAGGAGTTCAATATAAAAAGTAAGATTTTATACAATCTTACTTTTTATATTATTATTTTTTCTT
>JBHALC010000060.1:0-3496 GCA_041827565.1 Erysipelotrichaceae bacterium | reverse complement strand
TCTCCAATAAACTGTAAAACAAACACAATAATTAAAATTTCAATCACTGTCACTAACATAATATCATCTTTAAACTCATTATAACCATATTGGATTGCAAAAGATCCTAATCCTCCTCCAACACTTCCAGCCACAGCAGAGAATCCAACTAATGAAATCATCGTTAATGTTACAGCTTGTACAATATTCGCAAATGCCTCTTTTAAAATCACAAACACAATAATTTTAAATGCACTAAATTCCATCGTTTCATACGCTTCAATAATTCCTTTATCTACTGATAATAATGCTAACTCAATTTGACGAGCCATAAATGGAAAACACCCAATTGCAAGTCCCTCTGTAGCTCCTTTAACCCCAATCGTTGTTCCAGCTAAAATACGAATTAACCAAGGAATTGCTGAAATTAAAATAATAAATGGAATTGATCTTAAAATATTAATTATTTTTGATAAAACAGAATATAACCATTTATTCTCTAAAATATTACCTTTACCAATTACATATAACAATGTCCCAACAGGTAATCCTACTAAAAATGCATAAATTCCTGCATAAAATACCATATGCAACGTTTCATTCGTTGCTTTATCCATCTGTGCTTGATATTTATAAATATTTGGTAAATACGGTTGTAAAAATGTGAAGAAATTGAAAAATCCACTTATCATAATTTAATCACCTTTAATCCTTTATCTAATAAAGCATTAATTGCTTTTTCTTTATCATTACCTGTTATTTTCGCAATAACATTTCCAATTTTTTTATTTCCTAAAACTTCAATATTTCCAAGTAAAATATTCACATAAACATCTAACTGTTTTTGAATATTAGATAAAATCGGTTCATCTACTACATCACCAATAAAACTAATTTGGTAAATTTCATCATGACTTTCTTTTAAAAGTGAAATTACTTCTCCTCTATTTTCTTCTACAAACTGTTTCGTTGTAGTAGAAGTAGGATTAGAAAACACCTCTAATACTTCCCCTGATTCAATAAATTTCTCATTTTCCATTACCGCTACTTTATTACAAATGGCTTTTACTACTTCCATTTGGTGCGTAATTAACACAATCGTTACACCTAAAGTTTCATTAATTTTTTTAAGTAATTGTAAAATTGATTTCGTTGTATTAGGATCTAATGCACTTGTAGCTTCATCACATAGTAAAATATTACAATCACGAGATAGAGCACGGGCAATTGCCACTCTTTGTTTTTGTCCACCAGATAATTGATTTGGATAAGCATAAATTTTATCTTCTAAATCTACTAATTTTAAAACTTCTAATACTCTTTCTTTAATTTTATTTTTTGGAAACCCTTTTGTATGTTTTAAAACATTTGCGATGTTATTATACACATTCTGAGATTGTAGTAAATGAAAATGCTAGAAAATCATCCCTATTTTTTCTTTTTTTTAAGTAAGTTTGATTTACTTAAACTTTTCAATTCTTCTCCTTCCATATAAATTTCACCACTATCATATTCTTCTAATAAATTTAAACAACGAATTAATGTAGATTTACCAGCACCAGAATATCCGATAATTCCATAAATATCTTTTTTCTCGATTTTTAAACTTACTTCATCTACAGCTTTAATCACTTGATTTTTCGAATAAAAACTCTTTGATACATTTTTTAATTCTATAATATTTTCCCTCTTTCTAGCCTAAAATAAAAAACGCCCTTATTAAAGGACGCCTTAACGCGTGATACCACCTTTATTTATTAATACTTCACAGTATTAATCTTATCAACTACTAACATAGTTTAGCTCGATAACGAAAGCACCCGTATTTTCTTACTACTATTTCAGAAAATCAACTCCAAAACCATCTTCATTTTATTCTTCATACTTTATTCCACCAACCTAAAGCTCTCTATCAATCCAAATTTAAATTACTCTTCTTTTCAACGCCATTTTATTTTAACTACTAATAAAATACACTATTTATTAATAAATAGCAAGTAAATTAATTAGATAATGAAATTTCTTTTTCTAAAAACTGAACAATCTGAGCTATTTTAGGTTTATAATTCTGAATTTGTTCTAGTGCTTTTGTTATTCTTCTTTGGGCTGAAAAGTCTGAAAAAATATTATCAAATAAAATATCTAAAATTTTTCCTCTATCACTTTGTAAAATATCATTTTTAAAATCAATTCGAATTTCTTCTAATTCCTTTTGCAGCTGAACTGTTAATTGTTCAACACGATTTAAAAAATAATCAGCATCATTCATACGATTTCTTTTTAATCCACCTATCCACATGTTTTTTAAAAATAAGTCTGCTATTCCCCACTTTTTTGATGACCTTAATTCTTCTTCTGCTTGCTCTAGACGATAATAAATTTCTTTCGCAATTCTTAATGGTTCTTCATACCTACTCATCTTTATTACCTCTTTTTTCAATTGTTTTTTGATACGCAATACGAGGATTTCCATCTTTTAAATAAATTGTTCCACACTTTATAAATCCATTTCGTACTAATGCATTTTTCATTCTATTATTATCAATATGAGTATCAATACGAATATTATCACAGTGTAATAAACAAAAATCTAAAACTTGTCCTAAGATATTTTTTGATTTAAAATTACTTGCAATACGATGAATAACACCATATTTTTCCTCATTTAACCATTTTCCTTCAATATAATCATAAGTTTCATCGCTTGCAACATCAAACATAAAACAAGCATCAATTTCATTGTTTTCTATCACATAATAACGACTTAATTTAATATCTTGGATAATTAAATTTTGAATCTGTTCCATATTATTCCACTGTTCTAAATTATTCTCACTACGCATTTTATGAATTGAAATTTTTAAAATGCTATAAATTTGATCTAAATCATTTATTGTTGCTTGTCTAATCATATTATCACCAACATCATTATATCACAAAAGGAAGATTTTCATCCTCCTTATTTCGTTAAAACTTGATTGACTAAAAATTCAGGTAACACCTCATATCCATCATTTTCCATAGTAAATGTTGCATTTCCACTTGTCATCGCTCTTAAACTAGTTGCATAATCTAAAATGCTGGCATAAGGTAAGCGAGCTTGAACTACTTGATTTTCATCAATAATGGACACATCAATTACACTACCTCTTCGTTTATTCACATCACCGATTACACTTCCTAAATACTCTTCATCACAGATTACTTCAATTTTCACCATTGGTTCAAGTAAAATAGGTTGTGCTTTCGTCATTGCATCTTTAAACGCTAAATGAGCTGCTAATTTAAAACTCATTTCACTAGAGTCTACATCATGATATTTACCATCTTGTAATACACATTTCACATTAACCATATGATATCCACCTAATGGACCATGATTCATACATTCACGAAGACCTTCTTCTACTGCTCCAAAGTATTGACGAGGAACTGCTCCTCCAAATACTGTTTCTTCAAACACCATTTCTTCTTGACTATCATTATGTGAAAATTCCACAAACACATGTCCAAACTG
>JBHALC010000059.1:0-4298 GCA_041827565.1 Erysipelotrichaceae bacterium | reverse complement strand
CTTGCAAATAGTATTCGTGAGAATGGATTATTACAACCAATTACTGTTCGCCCTAAGGGAAGAAAATATGAAATTATTGCAGGAGAAAGAAGGTTTCGTGCATTAAGTTTACTAGGTAAAACTAGTGTAAATGCGATTGTAATTGAAAAAAGTGATAATGAGTCTGCAAAACTTGCATTAATTGAAAACTTACAAAGAGAAGATTTAAGCTCAATTGAAATTGCTCAAAGTTATAGTGAAATTATGGATCTGACACAAGTAACTCAAAGTGAACTTGCAATTCAACTAGGGATTTCTCAGTCAGGAATTGCAAATAAATTAAGATTACTAAAATTAGATCCAAAAGTGAAAAAATTAATTCAATCCAAGCAATTGGGAGAAAGACATGCTCGATGTTTATTAGACTTAGATGCTCGAACACAAAGAAGATTAGCTAAAAAATGTGTAAATGAAGCTTGGACAGTAACTCAATTAGAAAAAGTAGTGTATAAAAAGCCAAGAGAAAAAGTAGAAAAAACGGTATTTAAGGGATATTCAAAAGATATGCGAATTGCAATTAACACGATGCAAAAAGGAATTAATGATACAATTAAAATGGTAAGTACAATTGGTGTTAATATTAATCAGGAAGTAAAAGAATTAGAGGATGAATATCAAATTGTGATAAAAATAAAAAAATAAAGGAAGGGGAAAGAAATGGCTAAGATTATTTCGGTATCAAACCAAAAAGGTGGTGTAGGAAAAACCACAACAAGTATTAATTTAGCTGCTGGATTAGGTTATTTAAAGAAGAAAGTATTATTGCTTGATTTTGACCCTCAAGGAAATGCAACACAAGGTGTGATGAATAAAAATGAAGTAGGATTAAGCTCATATAATTTATTAATTGAATCTTATTCTGTACAAGATTGTACTAAAACACTTCAATATCCTCCGATTGATATTGTACCTGCTACGATTACTTTAGCAGGGGCAGATTTGGAAATGGCAAGATATGAAAAAGGGAAAGAACAATTATTAAAGAAAAAATTAGATCAGGTTCGTGATAAATATGATTATATTATTATTGACTGCCCACCATCATTAGGATTACTAAACACAAATGCCTTAACTGCATCTGATTCTGTATTAATCCCAGTTCAATGTGAATATTATGCATTAGAAGGATTAACGCAATTATTATTAACGATTCGTTTAGTCCAACAATTATTTAATCGTCATTTAGAAATTGAAGGTGTATTATTAACGATGTTTGATGCCAGAACAAAACTTTCAATAGAAGTTCAGCAGGAGGTAAAAAAACATTTCAAAAATTTAGTATTTAATACACATATACCAAGAAATGTTCGTTTAAGCGAAGCACCATCTGTATCGAAATCAATTTTTGAATATGATGTTCGATGTGAAGGGGCTAAAGCTTATGCAGAATTAGCAAGTGAAGTAATTAAAAGAAATAGTAAAGGGGTGAAGAAATGAGTAAAAAATTAGGAAAAGGATTAGAAGCAATTTTTGGTGAAGGTTTTGAACAAGCAATTGATTCTATTGATGTAAAAGGGAAAGAAAAAACAGAAATTGAAATATCATTAATTCGCTTAAATCCATATCAACCTCGAAAAACGTTTGATGATGATAAATTACAAGAATTATCAGAATCGATTAAAACACATGGTGTATTTCAACCTATTTTAGTTCGTGAAGTGTTAGATGGCTATGAATTAATTGCAGGAGAAAGAAGATTAAGAGCATCGAAATTAGCGGGATTAAGATTTATTCCAGCGATTATTGTAGAATTTGATGATAAACAAGTAATGGAGATTGCATTACTTGAAAATATTCAAAGAGAAAACTTAAATGTAATAGAAGAAGCGAAAGCATATGAAAAATTAATGAATACATATGAATATACTCAAGAAGCTTTATCAAAAAGGTTAGGTAAATCTCGTTCTTATGTAACAAATATTTTACGATTACTAAAATTACCAAATTCTACACAAAATTATGTAATAGAGCGTAAATTAACAATGGGTCATGTTCGTGCATTATTACCACTTGAGAATCAAGATATGATTGAAGAAGTAGCGAATAAAGCAATGAATGAAAATTTAAGTGTTCGTGCAGTAGAAGATTTAGTAAAAAAAATATTGACGAAAAAAATAATAAAACCTGCAGTAGAGAATAAAAAGTTAATAGCACTTCAAAATAGTTTACAAGAAAAACTACAAACGAGTGTAAAAGTGGACTTAAAATCAATTACAATAAAATATGTAGACAATGAAGATTTAAATCGTTTATTAGAATTAATGAATTTATTGGAGGATTAATATGCATAATACAGCAAGAGTTGTAGATGATATTTATTATATTGGTGCAAGTAATCGATTAGAAGTAAGATTTGAAAATATGTTTCCATTAACAGAGGGAATTTCTTATAATTCTTACTTAATTGTAGATGAAAAAACAGTAGTATTAGACACGGTAGATAGTTCTGTTAGTGCTGTTTTTTTAGAAAATATTGAATATGTTTTAAATGGTAGAAATTTAGACTATTTAGTAATTAATCATATGGAACCAGACCATTGTGCTAATATTGAGAATTTAATTCGAAGATATCCAAATGTTACAGTGATTGGAAATGCAAAAACATTTAAGTTTTTAGAGCAGTTTTATCCATTAGTACCTGAATTTAATAAAATTATTGTAAAAGATGGAGATAGTTTATCTTTAGGTAAACATGAATTAAAATTTATTTTAGCTCCAATGGTTCACTGGCCAGAAGTAATGGTTACGTATGAATCAACTACAAAGACATTATTTTCTAGTGATGCTTTTGGTAATTTTGGTGCATTAAATGGAAATTTATTTTCAGATGAATTAGAATTTAATTTTAATGAATTTAGAAGATATTATTCTAATGTTATTGGAAGATTTGGAGTAAATGTAAATGCATTATTTAAAAAAATAAACTTACTAGAAATTAATCAAATTGCGTCTTTACATGGACCAATTCATCGTAAAAATATGGTTAATACTGTACTTTCAAAATATCAAACTTGGGCTAATTACCAGCCAGAAGAACAAGGAGTAGTCATTGCGTATGCTTCAATGTATGGAAATACAGCAGAAGTATGCCATAAATTAGCAACTCATTTAGGAGAATTAGGAATTAGAAATATTCAAATCTTTGATGTATCAAACCAAGATGCATCTTATATTATCGAAAAAGTATTCAAATATTCAAATCTAGTCATTGCTTCTGTAAATTATAATACGAAACTTTATTATCCAATGCATTTCTTATTAGAAGAATTATCAAGTTTAAATATTGCAAATCGTAAAGTAAGTTTTATTACGAATGCAACTTGGGGTGGTACAGCACTGGCTACTTCAAAAGAAATTATTTTAAAAAATAAAAATATGATTGAAATTGGTGAAAGTTTTGAAATTAAATCAAGTATGACAGAAGAACAATGTGAAATATTAAAACAATTAGCATTGGATATTAAAGAATCAATGCAGGAAGGAAAATAACTATGCCAACATTTAAAGGAAATGAGATTACATTATTAGGTAACCCAGTAAAAGTAGGGGATAAAGCACCAAATTTTGAAGTTTTAAATACAGATTTATCAGTAGTAAGTTTAAATGATTTTAAGGGGAAAAGAAAATTAATTAGTGTTATTCCATCTATTGATACAGGAGTATGTGATTTTCAAACAAGAAAATTTAATGAAGAAGCAAGTAAATTAGAAAATACAGTTGTAATTACGATTTCTTGTGATTTACCGTTTGCATTAAGAAGGTGGTGTGGTAGTGTTGGATTAGATATTGTAACTTTATCTGATCATAAAGATACTTCTTTTGGTAAAGCATATGGAGTATTAATTGAAGAATTAAGGCTATTAAATCGTTCAATTTTTGTAATAGATGAAGAAGATACTGTTATATATGCTGAATATTTAGAAGAAAATACAAATCATCCAGATTATGAAAAAGCAGTAAATGTTTTAAAATGAATTTTTTAAATACATATAAAAATAAAAAATGGTTTATTTTAATAGAAGATATGTTAAAAAGATTTAAAAATCATCGACTTAAAGCTTCAAGTGCAGAAATTGCATATTTTATATTACTATCTATATTTCCATTTTTTATGGTACTTTTAAATTTATTTTCTAGGTTTTCGATTACGAATCCTGAGATGATTTCAGAAGTAGTTAAATTATTGCCTGTTGAATTACAACCTCTGATTAAAACAATTTTGCTGGATTTTCAAATTGGATTTGGAAGTGATTTACAGT
>JBHALC010000058.1:0-5531 GCA_041827565.1 Erysipelotrichaceae bacterium | reverse complement strand
TATCAGGAGTAATCGAAATATTTCCTATTTGATATTTAAAGCCATATAATTTCCAAGACCATGTTAAAATAATTAGAATAATTGATATAATTGGTAAATAAAATTTGAATTTAAATTTGTGAATTTCGTATTTTTTTAGAAGAGAACCTAAAATAAATAGAATTAGTAACCAGAAAACAGAATATCCATTATTGATTCCAAAACCTTTAGATAACGTATCCACAAAAGAAAATAAAACAATTAGGATTATAGTAATAATAACAGCGTGTCTTTTTTCGATTTTCTTTAGAGATAAAGATACAATAGGTGCAATAAAAATCATTCCAGTATATGCGATAAAGTACCAGTACATATTATTGGTTATTGGAAAAAGCATTTTAAATAAATCTTGCTTACCAACATTCATATTAAAACTATATTTTAAAATTAATAATATTGATATACCATAAAATACAACTTGTAACCATAAATTAATAAAAGTTGAAATGGCATATCTTATCTTTTTAGATTCATTATAGTATACATATCCTGTTATTAATGCAAATAAATCTACTGCAACAAAAAATATAATTTCTAATAACCATAAAATTTGGTAATTTGTAGTATTAGAATTTAAATGATTTAGTATTCCTCCATGTCCTAGAGTATGAATTACTACAATTCCTAGCATTGCGAAAATTCGCATTAAATCGATACCTTGTTCTCTGTTTGTATTCATGAACATTCTCCTATTTTTTATGATTTTATAATTTAATGAAATATTTGTCAATTATGAAGAATAAACGGATAATATTTGACACAAATTTGAGACAAATTACGTTCTTTTGTGTGGCATAATAAAATAGGGTGATGATATGTTTAATGATAATGAGTTGATTTATTATTATCGGATGAATTATGAGTGTGCACTAGAGTATTTAATTGAAAAATATAATCGAACGATTTATAGTTTGATTCATAGCTTTAATCTTTATTGCTATGAGAGTGATATGGAGGATTTATACCAATTATGTTTAATTGAATTATGTAAAGCATTAGATCGATATTGTGAATTAAGAGAAGCTAAATTTAAAACTTACTTTTATCAATGTGCTAAAACATGTGTTGTAAATTATTTAACAGTAGAAAAAAATAAGAGTTTATATCAAATTAAAAATGCTGTACCTATTGATTCTTGTGTTTGTGAAGAAGGAAGTAATTATTTGCATGAGTCTTTAGAAGATCCAAAATCCAAAAGAGATCCTATATTCGTATTAGATATTAGAAATAAAGAAGAAATTGCATTAAAAAAATGTAACTCTTTAGAGATAAAAGTTTGGAAATTAAGATTTTATGGTTTATCTTATGAAGAAATTAGTATTCAGTGTAATATTTCTATAAAAAAAGTAGACAATACAATTAGAAAAATACAAAAATTAATAAAAAATATATTTTGAAAGCGATTAAGATTGTGATATTATCAAACATTTGTGAAAAAATAAACAAAATAGTTGCATTTTATTTTTTTTCATGTTAAACTTATAAACGTAATAAGTGACAACATCACTAGGAGGAAACATGAGTAAAGATGTAACTATCAGTCCAGCACAACAAGAAGTAAATACTTTAGTTGAAAAAGGATTAATCGCTTTAGAAGCATTTAAACAATTAAACCAAGAACAAGTTGACTATATTGTAGGTAAAGCAAGTGTTGCTGCTTTAGATCAACACGGTGTTTTAGCAGAACATGCTGTTCGTGAAACAGGACGTGGAGTGTTTGAAGATAAAGCAACTAAAAACTTATTTGCGTGTGAACATGTTGTGAACAACATGCGTAATTTAAAAACTTGTGGAGTTATTAGTGAAGATCCAGTAACTGGAATCGTTGAAATTGCAGATCCAGTTGGAGTAATTTGTGGAATTGTTCCTACAACAAACCCAACTTCAACAACAATTTTCAAAGCTTTAATTGCTTTAAAAACAAGAAATCCAATCGTATTTGCATTCCATCCATCAGCACAAGAATGTTCAGCACATGCTGCACAAGTAGTGTATGATGCTGCTGTAGCAGCGGGAGCTCCAAAAGATTGTATTCAATGGATTTCTACACCTTCAATGGAAGGAACAACAGCTTTAATGAATCATGATGGAATTGCAACAATCTTGGCAACAGGAGGAAATGCGATGGTTCGTGCAGCTTACTCATGTGGAAAACCAGCTTTAGGAGTAGGGGCAGGAAATGTACCAGCTTATGTTGAAAAAACTGCACATATTCGTCAAGCAGTACATGATATTACAATGTCAAAAGCATTTGATAATGGAATGATTTGTGCTAGTGAGCAAGCAGTGATTGTAGATAAAGAAATTTATGATGAAGTAGTAGCTGAATTTAAAGGATACGGAGTATACTTCTGTAATAAAAAAGAAAAAGCAATGTTAGAAGAATTTATCTTCGGTGTTAAAGCAGGATCTAAAAACTGTGCTGGAGCTAAATTAAATGCAAATGTTGTAGGGAAACCAGCAGCTTGGATTGCAGAGCAAGCAGGATTTACAGTACCAGCGCGTACAAATATTTTAATTGCTGAATGTGCAAGTGTTGGTGAGCAAGAACCATTAACAAGAGAAAAATTATCACCAGTATTAGCAATGTTAAAAGCTGATAGTACAGAAGAAGGACTAAAATTCTCAGAGCAAATGGTAGAGTTCCACGGATTAGGACACTCAGCTGCAATTCACACTGAAAATGCAGAATTAGCTAAAGAATTTGGTCAAAGAGTGAAAGCAATTCGTGTAATTTGGAATTCACCATCAACATTTGGAGGAATTGGAAATGTATATAACGCATTCTTACCTTCATTAACTTTAGGATGTGGATCGTATGGAAAAAACTCTGTTTCAAACAACGTATCTGCAATTAACTTAATTAACATTAAACGAGTAGGGAGACGTAGAAACAATATGCAATGGTTTAAAGTTCCAGCGAAAATTTATTTCGAAAGAGATTCAATAGAATACTTACAAGTAATGAAAGATGTAGAAAGAGTAATGATTGTTACAGATAAATCAATGGTTGATTTAGGATTTGTGGAGAAAATTGCAAACCAATTAAGCCTTCGTAACAATAAAGTAACTTACCAATTATTTGCAGATGTTGAACCAGATCCAGGAATTGATACTGTAGAACGCGGTACCGCAATGATGAGAAACTTCCAACCTGATACAATTATTGCGTTAGGAGGAGGGTCTCCGATGGACGCTGCTAAGATTATGTGGTTAATGTACGAACAACCAAATGTAAGTTTCTCTGATATGACTCAAAAATTCATGGATATTAGAAAACGTGCGTTTAAATTCCCTGAATTAGGACAAAAAGCTAAAATGGTTTGTATCCCAACAACTTCTGGAACAGGATCTGAGGTAACGCCATTTGCGGTTATTTCTGATAAAAAAGCAAATAAAAAATATCCAATTGCAGACTATGCATTAACACCAACAGTAGCAATTATTGACCCAGCATTAACAATGAACTTACCAGCATTTATTACTGCCGATACAGGAATGGATGTATTAACACATGCTACAGAAGCTTATGTATCTGTTTTAGCTAATGACTACACAGATGGATTATGTTTACAAGCAATTAAATTAGTATTCCAATACTTAGAAAGAGCTGTTAAAAATGGACCAAATGACTTTGAAGCAAGAGAAAAAATGCACAATGCTTCTGCAATTGCAGGGATGGCATTCTCAAATGCATTCTTAGGAATGAACCACTCTATTGCACATAAATTAGGAGGAGAATTCCATACAGTTCACGGTAGAACAAATGCAATTATTATGCCTCATGTAATTATGTATAATGGAACTAAACCTGAAAAAATGGCAACTTGGCCAAAATACAACTACTACAAAGCAGATGAAAAATACCAAGATATTGCTAAATTATTAGGATTACCAGCTTCTACACCAGAAGAAGGGGTAAGAAGTTATGCTCGTGCTTGCCAAGAATTAGGAGAAAAAGTTGGAATTGCGATGAGTTTAGAGGCTCAAGGTGTAGATAGAGCACACTTTGATGCGAAAAAACGTGATATTGCAATGCTTGCATATGAAGATCAATGTTCACCAGCAAACCCAAGGTTACCAATGGTTGAAGATATGATTGAAATTATTGAAAAAGCATACAGAGGAGATAAAGTTTAAGTAAGTTAGGAGGAAATATTATTCCTCCTTTTTTATTTCACTATATTTTTTAAGTATTTTGGTGTATAATATTATTTGTACAAATAAGGAGTGCAAAAGATGAGTCGTATTATAGCAGTAACATTATATATTTTATGTTTTTTTATGTCGATGTATGCGATAAGTAGCATTCAATTTGATAAACTTTGTGATATAAAAGATAGTAGAAAAGTTCAATTATTATGGATTATTCTTTCAATGGGATTAGCGTATTTAGTTGCTAGTTTTCTACAAGTATTATTGAGAATTTAAGAAAGGAATGAATGATTATGTTTTTTAATAAAGATGTTGGGATAGATTTAGGAACTGCAAACTTACTAATTTATGTAAAAGGAGAAGGAGTTGTAGTGGATGAGCCAAGTGTTGTGGCAATTGAGGTAGATACAAAACGCTGTTTAGCAGTAGGAAAAGAAGCAAAAGATATGCTTGGAAGAACTCCAGGTAAAGTTCGTGCAGTTCGTCCATTAAAAGATGGAGTAATTGCAGATTTTGAAGTAACAGAAATGATGTTACATTTATTTTTAAAACGATTAAATTTAAAAGGATTATTTAGAAGACCTACAATTTTAATCTGCTGTCCAAGTAATATTACAAGTGTAGAAAGAAATGCAATTCGTGATGCTGCATATCGTGCTGGAGCAAAACGAGTATTTATTGAGGAAGAACCAAAAGTAGCTGCAATTGGAGCTGGATTAGATATTTCTAAACCAAGTGGGTGTATGATTGTAGATATTGGAGGGGGAACAACAGATGTTGCAGTAATTTCATTAGGTGAAATTGTAACTTCTACTTCTTTAAAAATCGCAGGAGATACATTTGATCGTGATATTATGAAATATGTTAAGGATGAGAAGAAATTATTAATTGGAGATCGTACTGCTGAGGAAATCAAAAAAGAAATTGGAACAGCATGTAATGGAAAAGAAAGTGATGTTTGTGAAGTTAGTGGTCGTGATTTAATTTCAGGATTACCACATACTACTACAATTAATGCAGTAGAAGTAGAGTTCGCAATGAAAGAAAGTCTACAATCAATTGTGACAGCATGTAAAACAGTATTAGAACAAACTCCACCTGAATTATCAAGTGATATTGTTACACGAGGAATTGTGTTAACAGGAGGAGGAGCATTATTAGCAGGATTAGATGAATTATTACGCCGTGAATTAGGAATTCCAGTATTTGTGGCAGATAATGCTCTAAAATGTGTTGCTGAAGGAACAGGAGTATTATTAGAACACTTACATTTAGTAAAATAATATCTTAGAGGCAAAAGTCTCTAAGATTTCTTTTTCTAAATACTTTTCTTTTTT
>JBHALC010000057.1:0-9050 GCA_041827565.1 Erysipelotrichaceae bacterium | reverse complement strand
TGCACAATTAAATAAAGAATTTACAAAAGGATTTGTGACTGCAATTGGAGGTAGAACTTCTCACTCTGCTATTATGGCTCGTAGTTTAGAAATTCCAGCTGTTGTTGGATGTAGCGAAGTATTAGAAAAAGTAAATCATGGTGATACTTTAATCTTAGATGCAATTGATGGAGTAGTATTAATTAATCCAGATGCAAATACAACATTAGAGTATGAAGCAAAAGCAAAAGCATACTTAGAGAAAAAAGAAGCTTTAAAAGTATTAAAAGATGCTGCTTCAATTACGACAGATGGACATCATGTAGAATTAGCAGGTAACATTGGAACACCTAAAGATGTAATAGGAGTGTTAGATAATGGGGGTGAAGGTGTAGGATTATACCGTAGTGAATTCTTATATATGGATGCAAATGAATTACCAAGTGAAGAAGAACAATTTGAAGCTTATAAAACAGTATTAGAAAGTATGAATGGAAAACGTGTTGTTGTTCGTACATTAGACATTGGTGGAGATAAAGAATTACCATACTTAAAATTCCCTAAAGAAATGAATCCATTCTTAGGATACCGTGCAATTCGTTTATGCTTAGACCGTACAGATATCTTTAGAACACAATTAAGAGCATTAATTCGTTCAAGTGCCTTTGGTAAATTAGCAATTATGTTCCCGATGATTGCAACAGTAGATGAGTTTAGAAAAGCAAAAGAATTATTCTTAGAAGAAAAAGAAAACTTAATTAAAGAAGGTGTTGCAGTTAGTGAAGAAATTGAAGTTGGAATGATGGTCGAAATTCCAGCAGCAGCAATTTTAGCTGATCAATTTGCGAAAGAAGCAGACTTCGTATCTATTGGAACAAATGATTTAATTCAATATTCAATGGCAGCAGACCGTATGAGTGAAAATGTTGCATACTTATATCAACCATATAACCCATCATTATTACGATTAATTAAACACACGATTGATGGTGCACATTCACAAGGAAAATGGGCAGGAATGTGTGGAGAAATGGCTGGAGAACCTTATGCAATTCCATTATTATTAGGACTTGGATTAGATGAATTCTCAATGAGTGCTTCTTCAATTTTACAAGCAAGAAAAATTGTAACAACACTATCTTATGCTGAAATGAAAGAAATGGCAGAGAAAGCATTACAATGCTCAACAAGTGAAGAAGTATTAGATTTAATTAAATCTAAAGTAACAATTTAATTTTAAATAGGCTAAAAATAGCCTATTTTTTATTTATTTTTTATAGACTTTATGGTACAATACATCAAAAAGAGAGGTGCTATGAAAAAGATGATAGTTTCAATATTTATATTACTAGCAATCTTTACTATTAGTGTGAGTGCAGATGTTGGAAATAATATTCGACATAGTAGCAGTTCTCTTAGTTCATCAAATTATGGAAGTTCTACACTTGGAAGCTCATGGGATATTAATCAATGGATAGTTGTCATATTTATTTTAGGAATGTTTTCTACTGTTGCAATTTATCTAGTGTATGGATGGTACAAAGAAAGCAATAAAGTAAAAAAAGCATATAACCAAAATATTAGAAATAAAATTATTCAAATTGATTCACAATTTAGTGAAAGTAATTTTTTAAATTATGCAAAAGAAGCATACATTGAAATACAGAATGCATGGAGTAAAAAAGATTGGAAAGAAATTAGATAATATGAAAGTGAAAGTTTGTATCACATGCATTTAGAACAACTGCAAGAGTATATTTCTCATCATATTACTAATATGGTAGAAATAATTGAGATAAAAAATGCTGTTTTATCGCATTATGAAATTGTAAGTGAATTTGAATATTTAACTGTATTAATGAGAGTCAAACTGAAAGATTATATTATTGATGACATTACGCAGAAAGTCTTAGAAGGGGATAAACACACTACTCTGTATACTAATTATGAACTGGTATTTATGAGAAAAGTAGGACAAAAATCAAGAAATTTAGAAAAAAAATGTTTAAACTGTGGTGCAAAAGATAGAATACATAACGGGATATGTGAATATTGTGGATGTCAATGGCTAAATGATTGGCTACTGAATAGTATTAAATTAGCAAAAAATTCCATTATTTATTTATTTTTTACTTAATTTATGCTACAATATATTTGCCAAAGAAAGGGGGGAATTATTTGAAAAAATTAATTATTTTATTGTTTACATTATTTACTTTTACAGCGATTGTGAGCGCAGATGCTGGAAATAATGTACGATACAAGAGTAGAAGTTCATCAAGTTCATCGAGATCATCAGGATCTTCGGGTTCATTTAATTTTTTCAGTTCTTCAAGTGGTTCTAGTAGCAATCGTCGTAGCTACTCAAGTTCTAGTTCGAGTGGAGGATATTTACCAAACAGTTTGTTTGGATTAGGTGGAATTGAAGTTATAGTATTGATAGGAGTAGTAGGATATTTATTTTATAATGACCGTAGAAAGAAAAACCAAACTTATAATCCAAAAGATTTTTCAGTTGAACCACCAGTGATACAAGAAGAAAAAGAAGAACCTCCTAAAGTATTTTATAATCCAAGTATTGTAGAAAAGGTAACTGCAATTGACCCATTATTTAATGAAAATGCATTTTTATCTTATGCTGAAGAAGTGTATGTGAAATTACAACATGCTTGGACAAGAAAAGATTGGAAAGAAGTTCGACAGTATGAAAGTGAAAGTTTATATCATACACATGCTGAACAATTACAAGAGTACATTTCTAACCAAAAAACAAATGTAGTTGAAAGAATTGGGGTTAAAGATTCAGCTTTATATGACTTTAAAGTAGAAGGTAATTTTGAAAAATTAACGGTAACATTAAGTGTAGTATTACGTGATTATGTTGTTGATGATACTACAAAAGAAATTTTAGAAGGAGATCCATTAGAAGATTTATATGTGGACTATGAATTAGAATTTATTCGAAATGCAGGACAAAAAACAAGAGAAAATCATGTAATGCATGCATTGCAGTGTCCAAGTTGTGGATCTAAAAATGGAATTAATGAATTAGGAATTTGTGATTATTGTGGATACCAACGAGTAAATGATTGGGTATTAAACAGTATAAAATCGATATAATAAGGAGTAAAGAAATATGGGATTTATTAAAGCAGCATTTACAAGTTTAAAAGAAGTATGGCATGATGGTAAATTTATTGAATTTGTGTCTATACCTGAAACAATTGATAGTGATATCGTTGCAATTAAAGGAACATTACATACAACAGATCCAGATGGGAATCGTCGACAAAGTAATAATAAAACAACAGGATTAATTAGTGATGGTTCATTAATTTTTGTTCCTCAAGGATATGTAGCTATTGCGGTAAGTAATGGAGAAATTTTAACAGATATGGCTTATTTACCAGGTATTTATAAATGGGATACAGGTCAAAACAAAACATTATTTTTTGATGATGAAGGATTTTTTAAAGGATTAAGAAGTTCATGGAATCAGTTCAAAGAACGATTTAAATTAGGTGGTCAAGTATCTGAACAACAAGAAATTGTGTATGTGAAAATGCAACCAATTATTGGAATTAAGTTTGGTACAGCTGGAGGAGTAGAATTTATGTCTCCGACTTATCGAAACTTATCTATTCGCTTTTTCGGAATTTGTGATATTGCCGTAGATGATCCAGTTACTTTCTATGTACAAATTGTTTCTAGAAAAATAGGGGAATCTGGAGTATATAAATTCTCCGAAATAGGAGAAACTTTAAGAAAACATCTTCCTACAAATATTGGGGTAGCTTTATCTAAATATGCGATTAAAGAAAGATGTGAAGTTCCTCAAATGAATGCAATTTTAGTTGATGTAGGAAATGAAGTAGCAAATACAATTACTCAAGGTTGGAGTACAATTTATGGGCTAGGTCTTAAAAATGTATTAATTGAAGATATTAGTTATGATGATAAGAGTCAACAAATTGTGAATGAGTATGACGAGTTATTACGAAAAGCATATAGCCCTCAAATTGTTCAATATGAAGGAATGCATCGTCATTTTGATGTGATGGAAAAAATGGCTTCAAATGAGGCTAAAGGAGAATCATTTAATTCTTTAGCAGGAATTGCAATGGTTCCTACAATGATGGGAATGGTTGGAGGGGCAATGGCCCAACAAATGCCTAATGCATTTAGTAACCAACAAAATGGATTTGTTACGCAAAAACCTGTAAATCCACAATCTCCTGTAGCACAGCAAGCTGTAAATCCTGTTGTTGCTACACAAGTACAACAAGAGCAACCTAGTCCAGCTACACCAGCACAACCTGAAGCAGAGAATGCATGGAATGCATTAAAACAACAAATGGAAACAGGTAGTACTGAAGTAAAAGAAGAAAACAACGATCCACTGGGATTATTGGATAAATAGTGCAACGTTGTTGCACTATTTATTTTAAGGAGTGTAAAATGTATCGATATTATTATAAAAAAACAAGAGAAGAAAGAATAAAAATTTTAAAGCAGACAAATCGAATTGATGAACAAGATGAAAAAGAATTAAATGAGAACTCGAAAAGATTATATGATACTGCGAATCATTTAATTGAAAATCAAATTTCAACTTATGAATTACCTTATGGAATTGCCACTGGTTTTTTAATTAATGAAACAGAATATGTCATTCCTATGGCAACAGAAGAACCTTCAGTAATTGCAGCAGCAAGTTTTGCAGCAGCAACAATTGCCAGAGGAGGTGGATTTCAATCTAATATGGATGAAAAATATATAGTAGGACAAATTATATTTGATGAATATAGTGATACTTATATTGATGAGAAAAAACTAATTGAGATAGGTCATCAAAGCTATCCTTCTATTTTAAAATATGGTGGGATTAAGGAAATTTATTTTGAAGAGAAAAAACCATATTTAACATGCTATGTTGTAGCTGATACAGGTGAAGCAATGGGTGCGAATATGATTAATACAATATTAGAAGGTATTGCAGATTATATAGTAGATAAATATCATTTTTCTAAATTAATGGCGATATTATCAAATTATGGAAGTCATAGTTTAGTTAAAGCTAAGTTTAAAATCGCTCCCAATTTACTAACAAAAGATGGGTTTGAAGGTAAATTGATTTGCGATAAAATGATAAAAGCAAATGATTATGCTAAAAGAGATGTTTATCGTGCAGCAACACATAATAAAGGAATTATGAATGGAATTAGTGCAGTAGTTTTAGCTAGTGGAAATGATACTCGAGCGATTGAATCTGGAGTACACACTTATGCTAATCAAAAGCCTGTTACAAACTATTATTTTGAAGATGATTTATTTGTGGGGGAAATAGAATTACCACTTAATTTAGGAAGTGTTGGTGGAAGTATTAAAGCTCATCCAATGGCTAAGCTCACAATGAAGATTTTAAACCATCCTTCATCTAAACAATTAGCACAAATCATAGCTTGTGTAGGTTTAGCACAAAATTTTGCTGCTTTACGTGCACTAGTGAGTAGCGGAATTCAAAAAGGACATATGAAATTACATTATAAAACATTAGCTTTAAGTTGTGGTGCAATGGATTTTGAGATAGATAAAATATTAAGTAAGTTTAATCAAGAAAAAATAAAAAATGAGGAAGTAATGAAAAAAGTGATTGATGAGTTACGAAAAGAGATAGAAAATGTGGGGATATAAAGGAAAATTAACAGATGAAGAAATAGCAACGTTTGTTGTAGAACATTATTATTCTTTTAGTGATTTTATTTATCAAATGAAAGAAAAAAATTATCAGCAGAAACGGTTTTAAAAATTATTGATAAAATGGGACATCATTTTAATGGATATGAAAGTGATTTTAATTATTTCTATATTGATGAAGAATATAAAGATGATTATGCAGATTTTGAAGATAATTCTATTCATTGGTGGTATTTAGAATGTAATAAATTAGAAGAAAAAGAAAAACAAAGTATAGTGAGTAGAATGCTAAAAAACCATCCAGTAGACTATACAGTATTTGATTTTATGAGGATAATTCATCCTCTAAAACCAACCATCGAAGATACGATTGATATTTTGAAACGATTAAAAGAAATAGGGTACGTTACGATATGTGCAGATTTTTATAATTTGTTTTATGATGAAGAATCTTTTTTATCATCTATGTCTAATTTGAAATCAACGTATTCTAAAACTGTAAAAAGGAAATCAGGACTTTTTAATTTACTTTTTTCAAATACTGAAAGAAACAGTACAGAAGAGACTTACGATGCTGAAGATGATGTTTATGATATGGATGATAAACAAGATTATCGACTTGCATATGATGAAGAAGATATAGATGATATAAAATAAAAAAGCATTACACAAATTGAATTTGATGTAATGCTTTTGAGCGTTATTTATTTTTTAATTTCTGTTTAGTATATTTTATGATTTGAATTAGAGGATAAATGATTAGCAATCCAATCATACTAAGAGTTGAAAGAGAGTAGAAAAAATTACCATCTTGAGTAATAAGGATTTGTGAAAATGTTTTTGCATTGTATTCCATAGAACTAAAAATATCGTAATTAAAAGATAAAAGGTATAAAGCACCAAAAAATAAGATAAGAGAGCTAAATATATCAATTTTTTTATAAAGTAGCATACCAATAAAGCGAATCAAAACAAAGGCAAGGAGTATAATCATTATATAATATGTATATTGGTACTCTATGATTTCGTTTTGAACCATTTCAGATGTTAAGACATACTGAGCAGGATTATCACGATATATTCCAGTATCAATTCTATTATCTGTAGGGACTTTTAAAAATAATATTGATATCAGCATAGGAATAATATAAATTAATCCCAGAGAAACCCAATTAAATATTTTTATATTTTTATTTTGTATTTTCATATTATCTACTCACTCCTTTCTTATTGTTGCTGTAAGGCATCATACAGCTATATTTATCACATGAATTACTAATATCTTTTTTTCTTGTTTGAATTAAATGACCGCTAGAATGAAATTCATACTCTACTCCACCAATAATATGAACTCCTGTCACCATTTCTCCATTGGTTTTAAAGTAATACCTTGATCCTCCTATGTCTTGCCATCCTGTTACCATTGCACCTGTATCTTCTAAATAATACCAATGATCATTGTAATCAAGCCATCCCGTTTTCATCGTTGCATCATGATTAAAGTAGTACCACTTATTATCAATTTCTTCCCATTTATTTATAGATAAATCACCATTTGAATCTTTTGAATAATACCACTTCCCATTATCTCCAATCCATTTGCTGTGATACATTTCTCCAGTGTCTCTTTTAAATGCATAGTATTTTTCATTAATTTTTTGTATTCCTGATTGCATTCTTCCATTTGTATCTAAGTAATACCATTGGTTATTATAATCTACCCATCCTGTCTGCATTACAGCAAAATCATTGAAATAATACCAAGCATCAACATATTTCCAACCAGTTACTCCCACATAGTTTTCATCTACATAGTAATAAACAGGACTCTCATTTTTTTGATAACTAATCCATTCATTTGGATAAGGAAGTTGACCATGAAATTTAACTCCTGGATAGAATAATAATTTATTATCCGTCCAATCTGCGTTATTACATTCTTTACCTTTTTTATTTAAAACATAAGGAATATTGATATTGATTTCATCAAAAAAACCAAATAATGGAATTTTTCTTTGAATTTCCATATCCCATTCATTCTGATTTTTTCCAAGTAATTTTCCAATATCATGACACGCGAATTGATATTTTATTTCATTAAAGTATGGTGAAAGTCGAGGGAAAATATCTGTTATTTCGTGCATAACATTATGATCTTGCATATATTTTTCCACATTTTCTTCAAGACTTTTTTCTTTATCCCATTTAAATTTATCATTAATCTTTTGAAAATCATATGCAGATAATGTTAGTCTATGCTGATTTCTATAGGCCTCATCTTCCTCACTATAATGATAGTATAGTTCATATGTAGCTAAATTTCCTTTAATCGGTTTAGAGTGTCCAACATCTCTAGCAGCATATACTAGATTTTGATTCATACCAATTAACAAAAAGAAGCATACTATAACGAATTGAATTAATTTTTTCATATAATTGATTTACTTTCTATTTAATTTTTAATTGTGCTATTTTAAAGTCACAGAAAATACATCTCCATTTTTATACCTAGAAACATTAATAAATTTCATGATTATCTCTCCTTTTTTTATGTTTTCTATTTTTTGAATTTATTATACTATTATTTTAAAAAAAGTCAACCCTTTTTTAGAATATTTGCAATAATTTTTGTAGTGATACAATTGATGTGATACTTAGAGTTAAAAAAAAGAGTAAATTTCCTACGATATGGTTGCACAACCAGAAAGGAAAATTTACTTCATGAATATAATCAAAGATTATCCTTATGAAATCTCAAAAGTTTACTTAATACACTAGTGCAACATTTGGAATAAAGCATCAATGTATTCAATCACGAACACCAAAGCATAATGGAAAAGTAGAACGAAGTCATCGAAATGATAATCAATGATTTTACTCAAAAATGAAGTCTTACATCATTGATAAGTGTATAGGGATAAAAAATGAAAAAGATTTTAAAATTTTTTAGTTTTCATTGCATCTATATTTTATGTTTATAAAGAAATGAGAGAAATTTTATATTATTCTATTGAAATATCTTTTAGATTATCCATTCAATCGTTGGAGTGAATTATACAAACTAAAAAGAGGAACCTTCTTTGGATAAAATATAAATAAATATTATATTATTAGAAACTTTTTAATCTTCTATTCCCAATTCTAATGCTAAGTATTCATCATAAGTCATGCGTTTATCAATTATTCCGTTATCAGTGATGTGAATAATACGATTTGCGATTGTTTGGATAAATTGGTGGTCACTTGAAGTAAAAATCATTTCTCCTTTATAGTTAATTAGAGCATCATTTAAAGAAGTAATTGATTCTAAGTCTAAGTGGTTTGTAGGGTCATCTAAAAGTAATAAGTTTGGAGCTTCAAGCATTGATTTGGAT
>JBHALC010000056.1:0-3074 GCA_041827565.1 Erysipelotrichaceae bacterium | reverse complement strand
TACAACACTCTTATTCATTTAAAGCCTTAACTAATGCATCTAAATTTTTACGCATTAAAGATAAATAATCTTCTTTTTCATCAATTTTTTCTAAACTATATAAAATGGCTGTTTTTACTTTTGCTTCTCGAGCTAAAGTATCACTTACAACAGAAGTTGCATTTTCATCAAAGAAGATAGTATTCACTTTTTCATCATCGACTAATTTTGTAAGTTGTGCAAGTTTAGCTAATGAAGGTTCGCTATCTGGCGAAATACCAGTAATTGAATGTTCACTCAATCCATAGTCTTTAGCTAAATATGTATATGCTGCATGTGTTACTACGATTGATTTTCGTTTTACATCTTTTAATTTAGCAGCATAGTCTTTTTCTAATGCACTAAATTCTTTTGCATATTTTTCATAATTTTCTTCATAATAAGTTTTATTATCTGGATCAATTTTCACTAATTGGTCCTTAATGTTTTTTAACTGTACTGTTGCATTTTTAATTGACATCCAAATATGGGGGTTATATTCATGATGGTGATCATGTGCTTCTCCTTCTGCATGGTCATGTCCACCTTCTAATACTGCTATTCCATTTGATGTATCAATAAAAGAAGTATTTTTAGCTACATCTTTTACTTTATCAATCCAAGCTTCAAATCCAACACCATTATAAACTACTACATTTGCTTTAGAAACCTCAGCCATTTTTTTAGTCGAAATTTCATAATCATGTGCTTCCTCATTATTTTCAACTACTAATTTTACATCCGCTTTATCTCCTACAATTTTTTTCGTTAAATCCTGAATTAGCGAAAAACTTGCATAGATTTGTAGTTTCTCTTTTTTTACTGTTGCATTACTGCATCCACTTACTACTAACACAAATGTTAGTAGTAATCCTAATAATTTTTTCATTTTGTATCCTCCCACAATATGAATATTATATCTAATCTTATAATTATTTGTCAAAAGATTTGTTTACAAAAGTAAACTAAATTTCTTTCAATTCAAAATTAGATACAATATCTGCTAATAATAACTTCTCATTAGTAAAGGATACTTTATGTAGATTTGGTAATGAAATCACCTGTTTTAAATATCCATCTACATAAAATACGATACGATCATTAAAACATTTATCAATACGTAATTTGAATTTTTGAGGTATCACTGCTTTAAAATCATTTAAAGTTACTTTAACTTCTTTAATAATAAATTCAATTTTTCCCTCTGAATTAATTTTAACTTCAAAATTATTTTTTTGTTTTAGTAAAGTTCGATTAAAAGTATCTACTTCAATATCAAGTGATAGTGAGAAGTCTACTCGATTACTCAATCCCATTTCAAATTCATAATTTTTTTCTTGCTTCAACATTATTGAATGTGGATAATATTTTTTATATTCTATTTTTGTTCCACTTAAATCATTAACCACAATTTCATTTATTTCTTTGTATGTCTCAACATTAAAATCAATTTGATTTAAAATAGGATTAAAAGTATATTCTACTTTTTCATTATTAAAGTAAATATTAGGTTTTCCAATTAATGATTGATTTAAATAAATCTTTCCTCTACCTTCTAACAATTTAATTTTTTCAATTTTAAGTGGAAAATAAGAACGATTTTCTAAAATTACGATTTCATTTGGACTTAATTGAACTTCATTAATATACTGTCCACTTATCACATTTACCCATTGTTCATTTTGAATAAAATCTGAATCAAAGTTTTGAATTTGATTGTTTTTATTTTGTAATGCAATTATCTTATCATTAACATAATATCCTTGAATCCCATTTTCACTTATTTCAATAGAATGTGATAAAATCACCTGATGATTTAAATACCATCTTAATACTTCTATCACATCATTATTAACCTCATTAATGAAGTGGAATACTTTTCCTTTAGCCATCAAATAATAAAGGTGTGTTCGACTTAAATCTAATTTCTCATTTTTATATGTGTATTGAAGTGGAATTTGTAATGAATGCTCAATCTCTATTTCTTGTAATGCATTTACATATTTTAAGAAAAATGGAGATAGACTACTTACGGATACATTAATTTTCAATCCTTTTTTTATTTTTCTTAATTCTTGAAATAATTCAATATATCGCTCATAAGTATCATGATAAGAATACAGATTTTTATATCCTCCACCAATAAAATACTCCCCACTATATTGAAGTGGATTAGAAAATTGAAGATTAAATTCAAGATAAGAAACAGGATAGTTTTCTAAATAATGAATTACTTGATGTTTGAATAAATCTAAATAACGATAGTCTGAAATATTAATCATACTGCGATTAATTGATCCTAACTGATTTTGCTCTAGATAATCTTGATTTAATCCATCTACAAGTGAAAAATACAATCCTAAATGCCTTCCATTTTTGACTAAGTTTTCACTTAAAAATCTAAGTTTTTCTTCTGATTCTGCCTCAAATATTGATTTAGGATTATACCAATTTTTAAGTGTTAAATATTGTAATATTGGTAATTCTTGCTGATTTAATTGCTGATTTAGATTATTAAATTTTTCTAAAATTTCTTCATAATTATTCTCTACTGTAACCTGATAGTTAAAATACGGTATCGACTTAATTTTTATATCTTCTAAATACTCATAAAATGCTGTTTGAACTGAGGTCTTACTTACTCCAAAAACATTATTTTCACTAATATACTGTTTTGATAATGTTTTTCCTAAATACTTTCTAAATACTAATTTTGAAGATTGAAACATATTTTGAGTAATTGGAAATTCATTTGCCATAAAAAAACTATCTAAATAAACGGGTTGTCCTAAATGTAGATAAAATTCTTCCTCACCTAATTCTTCAAATTGAATCGGATTATGATATACACAATCTTTGAGCACATTTAAAGAAACAAGATCAATTCGATCAACAACATATTCCTCTACTAAATTATCTTGAATATTAATTTCTAAATTAGAATAAAAATAATGTTTTTCTTCATCTATTTGTACAACATAATTAATTTGTATTCCTTTAAATTCTTTAAAATAAAAACGAACTTTTGATTTTGTAACTCCGTATTTTTCTAAAGT
>JBHALC010000055.1:0-4904 GCA_041827565.1 Erysipelotrichaceae bacterium | reverse complement strand
GAAAATGAATTAGATATATTGTTAAGTCGATTAAGAAAACAAGGTATAAATATTGAATATGAATTAGAAGAAAGCGATCAGTATACTTCTGAAGATGATGATGAAGTTTTATATGATGAATATGATGAAGAAGAAATTGATGATTTAGAGGAATAGGGGGATTATATGTTAAAAACATTAGACGAGATTAAACAAGAATTATTATTAAAACATAAAAAAGAAAAAGTGATTTCTCCTAAAGAGATTGAAGATGCAACAGCAATGTTGGATTTGGATGAAGATGCAACAGAAGAATTATTTGAATTTTTTAATGAATCTGGTTATGAAATTATAGATATTGATGATAATTTTGAAGAGTTTATAACAGATGAACTAGATTTTGATAACGATTTTAATGAGGAAGATGAATTAGATGAGTTTGATGAGGAAGACTCATATCGAAAACAAGAAAGAGAAAGCGATATTGACCATTTAGAGAGTGTGTTTGCCTCTCAATCTAGTGGAAGTATTGGAGATCCTGTAAAAACATATTTGAAGGAAATAGGACAAGTAGATTTATTAAAATCAGAAGATGAACCAGATGTAGCAAGAATGATTAAACAAGGTGAAACATCTAAAGTCATTATGAAAATACTAAAAAATGAAGAAGTAGAAGAATTATCTCAAAATGAAGAAGATGAATTTAATGAAGAAGATACTGAAAAAACAGTAATTACATCTGAACTTATTCCTGTATTAATTCATCAAATGAAGATAGAAGATACTCTAGCTGCGATTCAAAAAGATGAATATACACTTGAAAAAATGCTTCAAACCCCTTTCCTAACGATTGAAAAATTTGATGAGTTATTAAATGGAGCAAAATTATCAGAATTAGAACTAGAATATGAAAAAAATCGTTTTATATTACATATGCCTAGTGATATTCGACAACAATTAATTGAATTTTTCTATGAAAATAAAGTTTTAAAAGATAAATTAAAAGAATTTGAAAATGATAAAATTAATTCAACAGTAGCACGTATTATTCGTAATGATTTATCATTTAACCAATTACAAAAATTACAAGAAGTGGGTGGAAGTAAGTTTAATTCGATTTTTTCAAAGCGTAAAAAAGGGAAAACAGGATTTAGTATAAAAACAGATGAAGAAACAAAAGAAAAATTTGTAGTAGTAAAATTAAGTACGTTAGATCATGAATTATTATTACAAGCTTTATCTCAACAAAAAATTAGTTCAGAAGCTAAAGAACGATTAGAAAATAATGAGCTATTATTTAAGGATTTTGTAGAGTTTGACATGAGTCATCGTACAAAATTAGTAGCTTTATTTGAGAAAAAAGATGGGCTAAAATTAAGTTTTTCAAAAGATATTTTACAAGTAAATATGCCAATTGAAAAAAGAGAAGAATTTGTTAATTTATTGATGGATAAAGGTAGCGAATTATATGCTGAAATTATCCCTGATATTTATAATGATGAATTATCATTATCAGTATTTATGTCTATTTGTGAATCATTAGAAGATGATATAAAAGAGTTATTTAAAGATAATTATGTAAAAAATGATATAGCAGTAAACTTAAGTAATAATGATAAGATGATTTTAACAGAGGTGCTTAAAGATGTTTCAACGACTTTAGAGAAATTACCATCACTTAGTTCTACAGAAGCAAAATCATTACATACTTTATTAGGAAAAGATAAAGTATTGTTGAAAAATGCTGAATTAATTACAATAGAATTACCCGAAGTTACTAAATCATTATTTACAGATTTAAGATCGACAGTATATATCAAATCAAATAATCAACACTTAGTCTTAACATTCAAAGAGAAAGACAAAGAAATATTAGAGCAATATTTTAGTGATCCATTGATTTTAAATCAAGAGGATAGTGAATTAGCACCATTTGAATATGAAAATGATAAATTACGTTATTTCTTAAATGAAAAAATTGTAGTAGGTGATGATGCAAAACAAATTTTAATTTCATCTAACCTTCGATTAGTAGTAAGTATCGCTAAAAAATATTCAGGAAGAGGAATGCAATTCTTAGACTTGATTCAAGAAGGAAATATGGGATTAGTTAAAGCAGTTGAAAAATTTGACTATACAAAAGGATTTAAATTTTCAACTTATGCTACATGGTGGATTAGGCAAGCGATTACTAGAGCGATTGCCGATCAAGCAAGAACAATTCGTATTCCTGTTCACATGGTAGAAACCATCAATAAATTAACTCGTGAACAACGTCAATTAGTTCAAGAATTAGGAAGAGAACCTACTGCTGAAGAAATTGCAGCAAGAATTAATGAATCTTTAGCTGGAAATGAAGGAAGTAAAAAAATAACTCCTGAAAAAGTAAGAGAGATACAAAAAATTTCACTTGATCCAGTATCGTTAGAAACACCAATTGGTGAAGAAGATGATTCACATTTAGGGGATTTCATTGAAGATAAAGAGGCAATTTCACCAAGTGATTTTGCAAGTAATCAATTATTAAAAGATGAAATAGATGTAATCTTAGGTAGATTAACTGAAAGAGAAGAAAAAGTTTTAAGGCTTCGTTTTGGATTATATGATGGAAGACAAAGAACATTAGAAGAAGTTGGACAACAATTTAATGTTACAAGAGAACGTATTCGTCAAATTGAAGCGAAAGCAATTCGAAAATTAAAACGACCACAAATTTCAAAACGATTGAAAGATTTTAGAGATTTCTAATATGAAATTATCACATCGTTTAGCTTGTATTTTGAAAAATGTTTCTAAAGGATGCATTTTAGCGGATATTGGAAGTGATCATGGTTATTTATGTATTGCTCATATTTATGAAAATGAGGGAAAAAAAGCATATGCTTGTGATATTAATGAAAATGCATTAGAACAAGCAAAAAAAAACACTATCTAAATATCCTAGTGAAAAAGTTGTATTGCAATTAATGAATGGTATTGAAAATCTAAGTTCAGATGTAGAAGAAATTGTAATTGCGGGTATGGGATTTGATACAATTAAATTAATACTAGAAAATCAGGATTCTAAGTTAGAAAATTTAAATAAAATTATTATTCAATGTAATAAAAATGTGGATAAACTAAGATCATTTTTATCTAAAAACAAGATATTTATTAATCAAGAACACTTAATTTATGATAATGATTTATATTATGAATTATTGGTATGCAGTAAAAAAGATGAAAAAAAATACAAAGTGATTCAAGATGATATTTTATATAATGATTACTTAGATTTTCACTTGAATAAGATTGAGCAAATTCCTGAGTATGAAAAAGTGGAAAAATTAAAAGAAAAATATGAATACTTTAAAAAAGAAAAAGCAAGAACTTAGAATAGAATTAAAAAGTAAACAGATAAATTTGACTAGAGAAATAATTGATACAAAAAGTTTATCAATAACTAAAAAAATACAAAGTATGAAGGAATATGTCCAAGCAACAAAAATTGCAGTTTTTATGAGTATGGAAAAAGAGTTTAATACACAATTTTTACTTACGGATATTAAAAAAGAATTTTATATTCCTAAAATTGAACAGGGTGAAATGAATTTTTATCGTTATACTGGAGAATTTGAATTAGGTGTATTTGGAATAAAAGAACCAAAATCAAATGAAAAAATTAATAAGCATGAAATTGAATTAATGATTGTACCATATCTTGGATATAATGAAGCTGGATATCGTATCGGATATGGGAAAGGATATTATGATCGCTATTTATCTGATACTAATTTTCCGGTTATTTTACCAGCAATTGATGATTATTTAGTTGATTTTGATTCTGAAGAATTTGATAAAAAAATTGAATATGTTATTAAAAATGACTGAAAAGTCATTTTTTTTAGGTTTTATTGGTTTATTACTCTATTATAAGTAGGAGGAGTTAGATTATGAGGGAGCAACTAGAATCTCTAATAACGGATGCAATAAAAAAGCAAGTTAGTGATATTCATTTTCAATTAGATAAAAGTCTTAGTTTATTTTATCGTGAAGTTAGTGGAATTAAAGAAGTAAGAAAAATCTATGATGAATCATTATTTGAGTATTTAAAATATATTTCAGACTTAGATATATCAGGTAAATTTTCTTCACAATCAGGTGCATTTGAGTTAGAAATACAAGGTAAAGTTTATTATTTTCGTTTTTCATATATCCAGCATTTATCTAGACAATCAGGTGTTTTGAGAATTTTAAATAATCATCCATCTTTAAAGTTAAAAGATTTATCTCAAGAAAAAGAAGTAATTAAATATTTTAAATTATGGAGTAAAAAAAGAGTTGGATTTATTTTATTTAGTGGTCCTACAGGAAGTGGTAAAACTACAACTTTGCATGTTTTATTGGAAGAAATAGCTAAAGATCAAAAATTAAAAATTATTACTTTAGAAGATCCAATTGAAATTTATAGTGACTCATACTTACAAATGCAAATTAATGAAAAAGTGAACTTTACTTATGAAGAAGGAATAAAGCATTTATTAAGACAAGATCCGGATATTATTATGATTGGTGAGATTAGAGATGAGCAAACGGCTAAAATGGCATTTAGAGCTGCATTAAGTGGTCATATGGTATTTACTACGATTCATGCTAAAAATTGTAGTGAAGCACTAAAAAGATTTATTGAGTTTGGAATGGATAAAAATGAAATTGGAAATACTTTAACAGGAATTGTAAATCAAAGATTATTTAAGCGAAAAAGTAAAAAAGAAAAAGTAGTAATTTATGAGATTATGGATGAACAACAAATAAAGCAATCTTTAAAAGGGGAATATCCTAATTGTGATATTAAAGATAAGATTAGAGAATACTATGAAAAAGGAGAGATAAAAAAAGAAGATGCTCAAAAAAAAATTGAAATATAAAAAATTAAACTGGGTATT
>JBHALC010000054.1:0-3324 GCA_041827565.1 Erysipelotrichaceae bacterium | reverse complement strand
TTTCTTTATGTAATAGACTTCCTTTAATATAAGTATCTATCCCATCAAAAACTAGTGGTTGCACTTCTTCAATATGATGTGCACTTGTTTTTTCTAGTATTTCTTTTTGATATTCATATTGCTTGAAAGTTGAATAAACTAATATGAAAAGGTTGACCTAGATGAATATCTGTGGGAACCTTTTTTTATAGGAGGAGATTATATGAAGTATAAAAATATCATAAAAAAAATAATTTGTTTGGGAGTATTGGTATTAAGTGTGTGTTTAAATGGAATAATTTATGCTGAAAATACTCAATAAATTGAAGAGTTAACCTTTAAATTAACAGAGTTTAAAGAGCCTAAAAAAGATGAAATAATTTCAGTAGATATGAAATTTACGATTACTTCTGAAGATGGAAAAGTAAATTTAGATGCTACAAGTCAAGCTACTTATTGGAAAGTTCAATTAGATGATGGTAGTTGGGATTATGCTTCAAATCATGGTAATCAATTTAAAGAAGGTAAAAAATATATACTAAGATTTGAGCCTAGTGCTAAATTAACTACTAATGCTGGATTTAAGTTTAAAGGAGATATTCCTAAAATAAAAGTAAATAATGTTGAATTTAAGGTAGATCAATTAGTTGGAAATGATAGTCATTGGACCCTTAATCCAGATCAAAGTGTTTCTTTTGTGGGATATTCTCCAGTTTACGAAGTTAAAAAAGAAGGAAAACAACTTCAAATGGGTTCACTAGGTGGTGCATTTACAGATAAAGTATTTGCTGATGGTGAAAAATTGGGACTTCCTTCAGGTTGGGGGAGAAGCAATTGGCATATTAAAACTTTTAGAAATATCTTTATGGGATGGTCTACTAGTGATAAGGCATTAAAAGATGGAACTAGAATTTATCGTGATACGGATACAATTGATACAGTAAAAAAATATGAAAATGAGATTGAGGGTAAAAAACTATATTCAGTATTTTTAAGTCAAGCTGAAGTATTAGGAAAAATGGGTGATATTGAAAAAAACATTATCTGATATTGGATTAGCAACAGATGAACAAGCTACAACATTACTACCAGATGCTTCAATTAAAACACAAGTAGGGTTCACTGGAAAAGTAGATGATATAAACCGTGAAGTTCATACTTACTATGAATCTGAAAAAGAAGAATATAATATCGTATTAAATGCAGAACTAGCTTAGAAAGACCGTTTAACTCCGTTAATGATTGCCGAAAACCCACTACAATTATTAAAAAGTGCAGAAGGTATACAAGATTTTTCTGGTAAGAATCCAAAAAATTATACATACGAGGACTTGGTGATTGAATTAGATGGTGATGTAGTTGTTACAAAAGAAATGAAGAACCTGACATTTAAAAGTGCAATTTATCGTATTGCACAAGTATTAGATGAAAATGATCAACCTCTAAAAACAACTGCCAGCTTTCCACAGTCTGATGAATTAGTAACTACTTTTTCATTTGAAAATCCAAATCAAGTCAAAAAGTTTATTATTCGTGCAGTATTAAGAAATTATGGAACGACTGACAATCCAAATAATATTGTTGCTGGCTCAACAGTGTGGAATGCTACAGCAGATGAAATCATTGGAAATATGGTGATTAGTTCAGGAGATAAAGAAAATATTACGATTCCAAAAGCGAAAGCTTTAGAATATTCAAAAGCGAAAAAACATTTTGAATTTAATGGTTCAATTAATGGAAGTATTGCAAGTAATACTTCTCAATTAAACTTCTTATATGCATTATTTGTGAAGAAAAATTATATTATTAAGGAAACGAAAGCATTAAATAAAATATTAATTGGTTTTGTGTTTAATCAAGTGAATTATAATCGTAATAGTTTGGCTTTTGAGAATGATGTAGAGCAAGATTTAGGTAAGTCTTTAGTTGTTCATAATTATGGTTTAAATAGTGATGAACTAAAAACGAATACATTACCTAGTAAAACACAAGATGGAGATACACATTTACCAAAACTAGAAGATGTATTAATTGGTAATGATTACTATGCTTTTGTAGAATGGAATACAGCAAGTGATGGGACAGGATTAAAAATAGATGAAAATACAGTAATCACAAATGATGTTACAGCTTATGCAATTTGGAATAAAAAACAAGCATCATCACTTATTCCTTTAGCACCAGCTACGCCAATTATTGAGAAAAAACCACCAGTAATACCAACACCACCAGTTGTTACTCCTCAAATATCACAACCAAAAGTAGAATCACTTCCACCGGCAAGTGAAAAAACGAAAGATTCAATTGAAACAGGAGATTATAGTTTTGTGTTTGTTGGATTATTGATTGTTTCAATGATTGGTTTAGTAAAATTAAATAAAAAATTATAAGCGCTATTTTGAATAGCGTTTTAATTTATGTAAGGAAGTAGAATATTTTAAAGAAATCTACTATAATAGTAGGGTGAGGTTATTTTATGAAAAAATTATTATTACTAGATGGAAATGCCATGCTTTTTCGTGGTTTTTATGCAACAATTTATACTAGACCAATGAAAACAAGTAGCAATATTCCCACAAATGCAATTTATGCTTTTAATTTAATGCTGACGAAAGCAATTGAGTTAATTAATCCTAGTCATATTGTAGTAGCTTGGGATGCAGGGAAACCAACTTTTAGACATGAATTAAGTGATGAATACAAAGGAACTCGAAAGCAATTACCGGAAGAATTAATTGCTCAATTTCCAATTGCAAGAGAATATTTAAGTGCATCGAGTATTTATCAATACGAACAAGTTGGAATTGAAGCAGATGATATTATTGGAAGTATTGCTAAACAGTATCAAGGGTATGAAGTAGTAGTATTAACTAGTGATCGAGATTTATTACAGCTTATTGATAGCCGTATTTCAGTCATGTTGATGAAAAAAGGGTTAAGTGAAGTTGAATTAATTGATGAGATAAAATTAAAAGAATGGATGAATATTACTCCAAACCAAATTATTGATTTAAAAGCTTTAATGGGAGATACTGCTGATAATATTAAAGGTGTTCCAGGTATCGGAGAAAAAACAGCTCAAAAATTAATTGAAACATACGAAAATATTGAGAATATTTATAATCATTTATCTGATTTTAAAGGAAAGCAACTTGAAAAATTAGTTGAAGGAAAAGAGAGTGCATTTTTATCAAAAACATTAGCTACAATTATTACAGATGCAACACTACACTTAGATGAAACACAATTCATCTACAAATTAGATTTAGAAACTTTAAATCAATTTTATCGAAAATATGAATTTAAATCATTAGTAAAAGAAGAAAAAACAGCTGATTTCACTTT
>JBHALC010000053.1:0-14241 GCA_041827565.1 Erysipelotrichaceae bacterium | reverse complement strand
ATAGTCATTATTTTCTCTTGCTTTTTTCCATGCTTCTACTGCTTTGGATTTCGCTATTGAAGATTTAATAATTAATTCTTTTGGTATATTTTTTGATTTTTCATATTGTTTTAAAATGTGCTTTAAAACATGTTTTCTTACTTCATCTTGATCTTCTTCATATAGCTCTTTTAAAGTATTCATTACTTTTTCATCGGTTGTATATGAAAAATATTCACCAAATAAAATTGAAATGACTTCGCTACGATCTTCAGCACCTTTTGTTGGGGCACAAGTTTCATCATCGAATGATAAAATACTTAATGCTGCCATATAAGCGTTAGTCTTAGTAATATATTCATTATAAACTTTTAATTTTTCTTCCATTTTATCCCTCCTTAATTTTCATGAAAAATATTTTCTAAATATTGTATTACTTTTGCATACTGATTTTCTTCAATGTTTATATGTAAATCATCATTTATTGTTAGTTCTGTATCTCCACTAGGAATAATACTAAATCCACATCGTTCAATTTTTGTAATTACACAACTTTGTGGTAAATTTAAATCTTTTATTTTTTTATTATATGCACTACAATTATTTTGTACGATAAAATTCAGTTCAATATAACTACTACCATAATGATTTTTCTTTCTTGATTCTAAAATTTTGTGCAATAAATACTCATAAATTGGCTCAATTTTAAAGTAATTTAAAATTAAATAAGATGTAAAACATACAATAGTGAGTGGTAATAAATAATTAATATTTCCACTCATTTCAAGTAATAACACGATTGAAGTTATCGGTGCTCTTACAATTGCAGTTAAATATGCAGCCATACCAAAAATCATAAATAATGTCACATGGTTTGATCCTATTAACTTAGAAAAAATAACCCCTAGTAACGCTCCTAAAATTAAGATTGGAAAAAAGATTCCACCTGGTACTTTACTTGAAAATGAAAAAATTGAAAATATTAATTTTAGTAAAAAAATACCACAAAGTATAATTAAACTGTCATAAAGGTTTATATTTTTAAATAATAAACCTCCTCCACCTAATAAATTAGAAGCAACCACAAAAAATAAAAATGTAATCCCAAAATAAATCATCATTTTATATTGAATTTTTAAATGAATTTTATGATTTAAATTTTGAAAAAATACCATTAATTTAAAATAAAGAAAACCAAATATTGAAATAAATATCCCAAAGAAAATCAATAAATAATATTGTTCAATGGGTAACTCATTTTCTATCACAAAATTAAAAATTGGCTTCGTTCCAAAGAAAAGCTTGAAACATAGTCTGCAATAACTGAAGCAGCAAAAATACCAATAATTAATTCTTTTGAAAAATAACGATGTAATTCTTCAAGTGCAAATAATACCCCTGATAAAGGGGCATTAAAGGCAGCAGCTAATCCTGCTGATGCCCCACTCGTTAAGAAAAATCGTTCATAAGTCTTATTCTGATTTGTGATTTTGGAGATTAACTTCCCAATCATTGCACCCATTTGAATACTGGGACCTTCTCGACCAATTGATAATCCACCTAATGCAGATAGCATTCCTCCAAATATCTTCACAAATAATATTTTTATCGGATTTTGATTTAGCTCACCTGCTAACTCCCCACTAATTTGAAGAATTCCACTTCCACTTGCTAGCGGTTCTTTTGCAACCATTTTTCCTACTACATATCCTAAAGCAAGTAAAGTAATAAAAATAAAGATGTATATAAAACTAGATTCTTTTGCAAAATTACTAATCATATTTAGAAAATATTCAATTTCGTGAATCATAAATCGATAAAAACTAATTATTAACCCAGATACTAAACCAATAAAAATTGAAATAATTAAAATATAAATAGACTGATTTTTTTAGTCAATTTAAGCTACATTGTCCTTAATAATTTGATTTAATTTATCCCAATTTTTTTCCATATCTAAAACTAGTTTGAATTGAGTTCTTGTACGATCAAGATTTTGGTTTTCTCGTGTAGTAGCGTAATAAGTATCTCCATTAATATAGTCTGTTAAAAAACGAATCCCTTGCTCTAATGTAATTATACGAGCACCCCAAGGTAATAATTCTATTTCTTTATTTGTTAAAATTCCTTTACTTCCTTGCAAGAATCCTTTCGCATAAGCTTCAAATAATGTAATATCAAAATTAACTTTAGTTAGGTCTGCTTCATCTTCAGCACAATCATTTGCCCCATATCGAATTGAATCACCAAAATCAAATAATGAAATTCCCGGCATAATTGTATCTAAATCCACGATACAGATTCCCTTATTCGTTTCTGAATCAATTAATATATTGTTTAATTTTGTGTCATTATGTGTAACACGAAGTGGTAACTCTTTTTTATCTAATAAATCATATAATAAGAAACAATCATCTTTACGACTTAACACAAAATTAATTTCATCTTGTACTTCTTTTACTCTTCCGACTTTATCTTCTTTAACTGCATCTAATAGTTGTTGCAATCTAAATCTTGTATCATGAAATTTAGGTAAAACCTCAACTAATTGACTAGCATCAAAATCTTTTAATACAGATTGAAAATGTCCAAAAGAGCGACCTGTTTCATAAAACTGATCTAAATTTTCTACTTTATTTAAGACATAAGTTCCTTCCACAAACGGATAAATTCTCCAATATGTATTATTACTTGCTGTTACATATGATTTTCCTGATTTTGTTGGGACAACAGATAATACTTGACGTTTATAATCCCCATTTTCTTTTTTTATTTTTTCTTTTAAATAATTTGTTACAGTTACAATATTATGCATTAATCCTTCTACATTTTGAAAGATACTATGATTAATACATTGTAAAATATATCTTTTTTCTTGATTATCTACTAATTGTGTGATTAAAAAGGTTTTATTAATTAATCCATTTCCTACTGGCGCAATTGATTTTAATTCCCCTTTTAAATCATATTGTTGGTATACTTCTTGAATAATTAAGTCCATACTTTCTCTCCTATAATTACCATATTATTTTACCATATTTTACCATTAATTAAAAAAATAACGACATAATTCTAAATAAAAAAAGACCTATCATATGATAGATCTTCGTTTAAGTTAGATTATTCGTAGATTTCTACTACTGATCCAGCCCCTACAGTTCTTCCTCCTTCACGGATAGAGAATTTAGTTCCTTGCTCAACAGCAATTGGGTGGATTAATTCAACTGTCATTTCAATGTTATCTCCAGGCATTACTAAATCAACTCCTGCAGGTAATTGGATTACTCCAGTAACGTCAGTTGTACGGAAGTAGAATTGTGGACGATAGTTAGCCACGAATGGTGTATGACGTCCTCCTTCTTCTTTACTTAAAACATAAACTTGTGCTTTAAATTTAGTGTGTGGTTTTACTGATCCAGGTTTAGCTAAAACTTGTCCACGTTGAATTTCATCACGGTTAACCCCACGTAATAAAGCTCCAATGTTATCTCCAGCTTCAGCGAAGTCTAATAATTTACGGAACATCTCAATTCCAGTAACAACTGTTTTACGAGTTTCGTTAATTCCAACGATTTCAACTTCTTCTGATAATTTTAATACTCCACGCTCAACACGTCCAGTAGCAACTGTTCCACGTCCTGTAATTGTGAATACGTCCTCTACTGACATTAAGAATGGTTTGTCAGTTTCACGAGCTGGGTCTGGAATGTAAGAATCTACAGCTTCCATTAATTCGTGAATTTTAGCTGCCCATTTGTCATCCCCTTCTAAAGCTTTTAAAGCTGATCCACGGATAACTGGTGCGTTGTCTCCATCGAATTCGTATTCACTTAATAAATCACGAACTTCCATTTCAACTAAGTCGATTAATTCTTCATCATCAACCATGTCACATTTGTTTAAGAATACAACAATGTGAGGTACCCCTACCTGACGAGCTAATAAGATGTGCTCGCGAGTTTGTGGCATAGGTCCATCTGTAGCAGCAACTACGATGATTGCTCCATCCATTTGAGCTGCTCCTGTAATCATGTTTTTAACGTAGTCAGCGTGTCCTGGGCAGTCCACGTGAGCGTAGTGACGGTTTGCAGTTTGGTACTCTACGTGTGCAGTGTTAATTGTAATTCCACGCTCTTTCTCTTCTGGTGCACCATCAATTTGGTCATAGTTTCTTGCTTCTGCTTGTCCTGATTTAGCTAATACGTTTGTAATCGCAGCTGTTAAAGTTGTTTTCCCGTGGTCAACGTGTCCAATTGTTCCAATGTTAACGTGCGTTTTACTTCTGTCAAACTTTTGTTTTGCCATTTTTAAATTTCCTCCTATAGTTTGGTCCTATTTTATTTTATATGATTTCTTAGTTAAAATCAACTAAAATGTTATTTTTTACTTAATTTCTCAGCGAATGATTTTGGTAACTCAGAGTAGTGGTCAAATTTCATAGAGTAGTTTCCACGTCCTTGTGTAAATCCACGTAAATCTGTTACATATCCAAACATTTCTGATAATGGTACCATTGCCTTAACAGCAATTGTATTTCCTCTTTCTTCTTGGTCTTGGATTTGTCCACGACGAGAAGAAATATCTCCCATAACACTTCCTAAGTATTCACTTGGAGCAGTTACTTCAACCAACATAATTGGCTCTAAGATAACTGGTTTACATTTTTTAGCTGCTTCTTTTAATGCTAATGAAGCTGCAATTTTATAAGCCATCTCACTAGAGTCAACGTCGTGGTAACTTCCATCGAATAATGTAGCTTTAATATCTACAACTTGGAATCCAGCAGTTAATCCGTTGTTTAAAGCGTTTTGAACCCCTTCTCCAACTGATTTAATGTATTCTCTTGGTACTGATCCCCCAACTGTAGCATCAACGAATTCAAATCCTTTTCCTTCTGGTTGTGGTTCGAACTTAATCCATACGTGTCCGTATTGTCCTTTCCCTCCAGATTGTTTAATATATTTCCCTTCACAGTCCGCAGCTTCACGAATTGTTTCACGGTAAGCAACTTGAGGAGCTCCTACATTTGCTTCTACTTTAAATTCACGTTTCATACGGTCAACAATAATATCTAAGTGTAATTCTCCTACCCCAGCAATAATTGTTTGTCCTGTTTCTTGGTCAGTATAAGTTTTGAAAGTTGGATCTTCTTCTGCTAATTTGTTTAAAGCTAATCCCATTTTATCTTGGTCACCTTTAGATTTTGGCTCTAATGATAAGTAGATAACTGGTTCTGGGAATTCCATTTGCTCTAAAATTACGAAGTCTTTTTCATCACATAAAGTGTCTCCAGTAGTTGTATCTTTTAATCCGATTGCTGCTGCAATATCTCCAGCATACACTTTGTCGATTTCTTTACGGTCATTAGCGTGCATTTGAACTAAACGTCCAAATCTTTCACGTTTTCCTTTTGTAGAGTTTAATACATAAGTTCCAGACTCAGCAGTTCCTGAGTAAACACGGAAGAATGTTAATTTTCCTACATAAGGGTCAGTTGCAATTTTGAATGCTAAAGCAGAGAAGCTAATTTCATCGCTTGATTCACGAACCACAGCGTTTCCATCTTCATCTACCCCAGTAATTGCTGGTACATCTAATGGTGAAGGTAAGTAATCTACTACAGCATCTAATACTAATTGTACCCCTTTGTTTTTATATGCAGATCCACATAATACAGGGTAGAATTGAGCACTTGTTGTAGCTTTACGAATTGCATTTTTAATTTCTTCAACGCTTAATTCTTCACCTTCTAATACTTTTTCCATTAATTCATCATCAAATTCAGCTACCATTTCAATTAATTGTTCACGGTATTGATTTGCTTTATCTAATAATTCAGCAGGAATATCAGTAACTAAAATATCTGTTCCTAAATCATTTTGGTAATTGTGAGCTTTCATTTCTAATAAGTCAATAATACCATTGAAATCTCCTTCAACTCCAATTGGAATTTGAATTGGACTTGCTTTTGCATCTAATCTTGAGATTAATGTTTCAGCAGCCATATAGAAGTCTGCTCCAGTTGCATCCATTTTATTAATGAATACAATACGAGGTACTCCATATTTTGTAGCTTGTCTCCAAACTGTTTCAGTTTGTGGTTCTACCCCACTCTTAGCATCTAATACTGCTACCGCACCATCTAATACACGTAATGAACGTTCTACCTCTACAGTAAAGTCCACGTGCCCTGGAGTATCGATAACGTTAATACGGTGCCCAGCCCATTGTGCTGTTACCGCTGCTGATGTAATCGTGATTCCACGCTCTTTTTCTTGTTCCATCCAGTCTGTTGTTGAGTTTCCATCATGAGTTTCCCCAATTTTGTGGCTTACTCCTGTGTAATATAAGATACGCTCAGTTGTTGTTGTTTTCCCAGCATCAATGTGCGCCATAATTCCAATATTACGAGTGTTTTTAAGTGAAAATTGACGAGCCATTTATTTCTCCTCCTACCAACGGTAATGAGCAAATGCTTTGTTTGCTTCTGCCATTTTGTGTGTATCTTCACGTTTTTTAACTGAAGCTCCAGATCCATTTGCTGCATCAATTAATTCAGCTGCTAATCTTTGCTCCATTGTTTTCTCGTTTCTTAAACGAGCATAGTTTACAATCCAACGTAATCCTAAAGTTAATTTTCTTTCTGCAGAAACTTCGATTGGTACTTGGTAATTACTTCCCCCAACACGACGAACTTTAAGTTCTAGTAAAGGCATTACGTTTTCTAAGGCTTTTTCAAATACTTCCATTGCATTTTTTTCTGTTTTCTTTTCGATTAATTCGAATGCACTATATAAAATAGTTTGAGCAACTCCCCTTTTTCCATCAATCATAATTTTGTTAATTAGACGAGTTACTAATTTTGAATTGTAGATTGGATCTACTAATACGTCACGTTTTGCGACATGTCCTTTTCTAGGCATTTTTTCTCCTCCTTCTCAATAATGATTGTTATTTTTTAGCTGCTTTAGGTTTTTTAGTTCCGTATAAAGAACGCCCTTGGTTACGGTTATTTACTCCCGCACAGTCTAATGTTCCACGAATAATGTGGTAACGAACCCCTGGTAAGTCTTTAACACGTCCTCCACGAATTAACACAACACTGTGTTCTTGTAAGTTGTGTCCAATTCCTGGGATGTATGCATTAACTTCCATTCCATTACTTAAACGCACACGAGCGTATTTACGTAACGCAGAGTTAGGTTTTTTAGGTGTCATTGTTCCCACACGAGTACATACTCCACGTTTTTGTGGTGCACTTAAGTTTGTAGGTTTTTTGTGTAATGAGTTGTAACCACGGTTTAATGCTGGTGATTTACTTACCCAAACTTTACTTTCTCTTCCTTTACGTACTAACTGATTAATTGTTGGCATTTTATTCTCCTCTCTACACACATTTCCGGGTGTGTCTTTTTATTTAACATAAAATAAAACCCGAAAATGGTGGGTTATTTACATTAACTATTAAATTCTAACACACATCACCAGGTGTGTCAATTATAATAATCAAAAAAATAGCCCTAAAGCTATTTTAAAAATTATAGATAAATAACATACGATCTTTTCCGTTAATATCTTGTAAAACTTCGATTCTTGAATGTGGAAAATGCTGTTGTGCTAACTTAGATAAACTCTCTTTTTGATCATATCCCATTTCAAAGGCAATCATTGATTTTTCTTTCAATACTAAATGTGCATTTTCTAAAATTTTACGATAGAAATATAATCCATCTTTCCCACCAAATAAAGCAACATGAGGTTCATAGTCTACTACACTACTTTCTAAAATTTCATCCGATTTAATATAAGGTGGATTACTTACTAATACATCTACTTTAATTTCTCTATCAATAAATGGTTGTAATAAATCTCCCTGATAGAAAGTAACCTCTACTTCATTATAGTTTGCATTTTTTTTCGCAACTTCCAATGCTTCTTCACTAATATCACTTGCAAACATCTCAATACTATTTTCTTCTTTTTTTAAAGTGATTGCAATTGCACCACTACCACATCCAACATCTATAACAGTTGGGTTTACAAAGAATTCATCGATATCTGCTAAAACATTGCTTACTAATTCTTGTGTTTCATCACGAGGAATCAGTACATTTCTATCCACAAAAAACTTATGTCCATAAAAATATTCATAACCTAAAATATGTTGTAATGGTTCATGCTTTAATAAGCGTTGTGCTAAAGAAGAGAATTTCTCTTTTAAACTTTCTTCTACTTCTTCATCATAATTTAAATACAAATCATAAGATTCTTTATCCGTAAGTTCTAACATTAGAAAGATTGCATCTTGTGGATTTAAATTTTGTTCTTCTAATAAATTAGAATAATGTTGAATTAAATTACGATATGTCATTATTTACCTGCAATCTTCACTGCTTGATTTGCCGCTTCTAAAGCATCTAAAACATCCTGTAACTTACCTTCCATAATACGATCTAACTGTTGCAGTGTTAATCCAATACGGTGGTCACTTACACGGTTTTGTGGATAGTTGTAAGTACGAATTTTCTCACTACGGTCTCCACTACCAATTTTATTTTTACGCTCTATTCCTTGTTCAGCTTCAATTTTTTCCATATGTGCTTCATGAACTCTTTGCTTAATTAACTTCATTGCTTTATCACGGTTGTCGTGTTGACTTCTTCCATCTTGACATTTCACTGTAATTCCTGTTGGTAAGTGAGTAATACGAACTGCAGAGTCTGTTTTATTAACGTGCTGACCCCCAGCTCCAGATGCTCTTAATGTATCAATTTCTAAATCATTAGGATTAATTTCAATTTCAATATCTTCTAATTCAGGTGTAACTAAAACCGTTGCAGTTGAAGTGTGAATTCTTCCTTGTGATTCTGTTTTAGGAACACGTTGTACACGGTGTGATCCAGATTCAAATTGCAATCTTCCGTATGCTTTTTCCCCTTTAATAATAAATGATACTAATGAGAATCCACCAGCTTCTGCTTCTTGCATTTCTAACAATTCAACTTTCCATCCAATTGCTTCAGCATATCGCACATACATACGATATAAATCTCCGGCAAAGATATTCCCTTCATCTCCACCAGCAGCACCACGAATTTCTACAATCGCATTACAATCTTCATTTGGGTCTTTTTCAATTAATAATATTTCTAATTTCGCTAGTAATTCTTCTTTTTTTGATTCTAATTCTTCAATTTCCATTTTAGCCATTTCACGCATTTCTTTATCACTTTCTTGTAATAATTCATTTGCTTCTTCTAATTGACTAATTACTTCTTTATATTGCAAATAAGTTTCAACCGTCTGTGTTAATCCAGCTTGTTCTTTCCCTAATTTTGCCATTTGACGATTATCACTTAATACTTCTGGGCTCATCATTAATTCATTGATTTCATTAAAACGATGCACCATTTCTTCTAAACGCTCAAATACGATATTCATATATTAACACTCCTTCATTTTTGTAATGATATCAGAAAACGGATGATTTTTTACTTTATGATGATGACGACAACGAGCTTCATAACTCTCTTGTGCTCCAACTAAAATAATCGGATCATTATAATCAGCAGGTTTCTGGTTAATTAGTCTTTGACTGCGTGTTGCAGGTGCTCCACATTTTACACAAACTGCTGTTAGCTTTGTAACAAACTCTGCAATTGTAATTAAATGGGCCATAACTGGAAATGGTAATCCTCTAAAATCCATATCTAACCCAGCACACATGACTCTTTTACCTTGGCTTGCCAAATATTCACAAACAGCAATAATATCTTCATCAAAAAATTGAACTTCATCAATTGCAATTACATCAATTGTTTCATCTACATATTTCAAAATTTCTTTTGAATTTTGAATTGAGTGACTTTCTACTGCACTTCCTGCATGCGAAACAACTTGATGATCACTATAACGATTATCAATTGTTGGTTTAAACACTAAAACTTTTTTCTTCGCAAATTCAAAAACTTTTATTCTACGAATCAATTCTTCTGTTTTTCCTGCAAACATACATCCAGAGATAACTTCAATTAATCCTTCTTCATATTTTTTGTACATAATATTCTCCTATCACAAAAAAATAAGGACATACCGTCCTTATTTTACTTTGTACCATATTTACGGTTGAATTTCTCAATTCTTCCTTGAGCAGCTGCAAAACGTTGTTTCCCTGTGTAGAATGGGTGTGTATCACTACTAATTTCTACTTTAATTAATGGGTATTCGTTTCCATCTTCCCAAACGATTGTATCGTTAGTTGGTTTTGTTGATCCTGATAAGAATTTGTATTCACTTGTAACATCCATGAATACAACTTTACGATACTCTGGGTGAATTCCTTTTTTCATGTGTCTCTCCTTCCGCCTTAGATATCTGTATCAATCTAAAGTAAGTACTTATAAACTAAGTCCATATTATTATATAGAAATTTATGATAAATTTCAAGTAATACGATTAAATTCTTATCCAGCCAATTGTATATAAAAAGTAAATTATCTTTTTGTTTTTAAATAATTAATATAATTTAACGTTTCTACTGCTTCATCATTTGTTAGAGTTTCTATTTGCTTTTGAAGGTTTTCAAATATTTCTCCATCGTTAATCTCTACTTTTTAATTATCAGATTGAATAAAATAAACAGAAATAGAACTTGTAACCATACCAATTGTCCCTATTCCGGTAAGCATTAAAAGAGCAGCAATCACTCTTCCAAACTGAGTTGAAGGAGAAATATCTCCATATCCAACTGTTGTAGAAGTCACAAAGGACCACCATATTGCATCTTGAAAATTATTTACTGTTATACCTTTCTCAGTAATGTATATACCAATTGCACCAAGAAAAATAATTAACATAGCAAACCAAAGCGAATAGTTAAGACCGTTTGATTTTAATATCGATTTTATTTTCTTATGCATTCTTGCACTTACTCCAAAAAATTTAAATAATTTTAATACTTTAAGAGCTTTACTAAATCTAAAAAGTTTAGTTATTCTAAATACCTTAAATAATGCTGAAAACGGAATAATAGCAATTAAATCTGGAATATTATCTTTAAAGAATCGTCTTTTGTCTTTTGACACAAACAATCGAATAAAATAATCAAAAATAAAAATATAAGTAATACTTTCATCAATATAAAAAAGTACTAAATTATCTGATAAAACGATTTTTTCTGTAATATCTAAAAAAGTAATCACTACTGCTATGATGGCTAATAGCATAAAAACTATTTCATAAACTGTCTTAAATTTTTTCATTATCACTTACCATAAAATTAGTCTCTACCTCGATAAAAACTATTTTTCTTACCTTCCTTATTTGAATATCTATCACCTTTACCACCTCTTCTAAACAATACAATAGCAAAAAATAAAAGTTAATGCAAACTCTTATAATATATTAATAAAAAAGAGGAATTTTTCCTCTACATCATATTTAAATATCACTGACTGATTTTAAACAATTTAAATTCATTATATAAAAAGACTAAAATTAAAACCAATAAAATAATTGTCTGCCAAAATTGAAATAATGAATAAGCAAAAAACATAATTAAGAAAAAATTCTGTGGGAATGCACTAATACATGCAATAATCATAAATATCAAATAATTTATTATTTTTAATTTATGTGGATTTTTCAGATAATCTTTACTCATTAAAAAAATGGATACAAAACATAAAACTAAATAAATAAAATATAAATAATTTAATATTAGTAAATATCCAGATTCAATATTTATGTTTTTTGTAATTCTAATTCCTAATGACACAATTAATCCAAACCACAAAATAATAAATGGGGATAAAATCCAAAACTGATTTCTTTTTTTCATTTTAACTCCTAACTAAAAAAAGGCTCAGAACCTGAGCCTTACAAATTATGCTTTATTTGCACTTCCAAACATTGCAATTTTTTCACGTACTGTGTCTTGCATTGCTTTGAATCCTGGGTTTAATAATTTACGAGGATCAAATCCTTTTCCTTCTAAATCTTTTCCAGCTTCAATGTATTTTCTTGTTGCTTCAGCAAACGCTAATTGTAACTCAGTGTTTACATTGATTTTTGCAACCCCTAAGTTAATTGCTTTTTTAATTTGATCTTCAGGAATTCCACTTCCTCCGTGTAATACTAATGGTAATCCATTTGCTGCTTCTTTTACTTCTTCTAAACGATCAAAGCTTAATCCAGCCCAGTTTTCTGGGTATTTACCATGGATATTTCCAATTCCAGCTGCTAAGAAATCAATTCCTGTTTCAGCTAATAATTTACATTCTTGTGGATCTGCTAATTCACCAGTACCAACGATTCCGTCTTCTTCTCCTCCGATTGTTCCAACTTCAGCTTCTACTGAAACTCCTTTAGAGTGTGCTAATGCAACAATTTCACGAGTTTGAGCTAAGTTTTCTTCTAATGGAGAGTGACTTCCATCAAACATTACTGATGTAAATCCAGCTTCAATTGCTTTTTTACATCCTTCATAGCTTCCGTGGTCTAAGTGTAAAGCTACTGGTACAGTAATTCCTAAGTCTAATACACAAGCTTTAACCATTTCAGTTACAACATGGAATCCTCCCATGTATTTTACAGCTCCCTCAGAAACTCCTAACATAATTGGAGAGTTTTCTGCTTGTGCTGTTTCTAAGATTGCTCTTGTCCATTCTAAGTTATTAATGTTAATTGCTCCAACAGCGTAGTGTCCATCACGAGCATCGTTTAACATTTGTTTAGCTGATACTAATGCCATAATAAAATTTCCTCCTTGTATCTTCAATTATATTTTACACTATTTATTAAAAAAAGAAAAGAAAAAACCCTATTTTTGATAGTAATTTATCAATTAAGGGTTTGATGGCTTCTCTTCAACTTGTGGAACTTCATTCTCTGGTACAGGATTTGATGGTTGTGTATCACCTGGATTAGATTGATTCGGTTTTTCCTCTGGTTTTACTGGATTATTTGGTTTAGGCTGATTAATTGGATTTTGAGGTTCAACCGGTTTTTCTCCATTGTTACCTTGATTGCCTTCTTCTGGTTTTTGAGAATTAATATTTGGCTTATTTTCTGACTGAACTGATGGTTGTTCTGGTATTTCAATTGTTGGGGATTGTGTATCAATCGGCACTTCTTCCTCAACTTCATTCACTTCCGAAATAATATAATTTGGTTGTCTTTGAGCATTCGCAAAATATTCTCTTTCTCTTTTTGCTCTTTTAGCACTAAAATCTGTTTTTTGACTTGTTTCTACTTTTGGTTGTTCTTCTTTTACTTCACTAACTTCTTTTTTAGTTTCTTGAGGTAAAATTACAATTGTAGAATTATAGTATGCATAAATTGATAGTCCTAAAGTAATTATAAAATTAAATCCAATTAATACTGCTAATCGATATTTTTTTAATACTTCAATTATTTTTTTCATACTATCCCTCCTTTTTTATATTATACAATATTTTATTTATTTATTGCAAAAATAAAAAATATACATTGCTGTATATTGTTACATCATTAATGGTGGGTTTGGGGGGAGTCGAACCCCCACGGCTGTTAACCGACGGATTTTAAGTCCGTTGCGTCTACCTGTTCCGCCACAAACCCAAATGGAGGTCCCTATCGGATTTGAACCGATGGTGACAGAGTTGCAGTCTGTTGCCTTACCACTTGGCTAAAGGACCAAATTCAAATACTCAAATATTCTATCAAATTTTTAAGTATTTGTCTAGTAATTTAGTTACTGAGGATTAATTCTTTAATTTTTTTAATAACCCCATCTTCATTATTATCATACTCTAAGACATATTTTGCTGCATTTTTTGCTTCAGTGTGTGCATTTTTCATTGCATAGGAATTGGGGCATTCTTGTAGCATTTCAATATCATTTAAATGATCTCCAAACACTAATGTTTCACTAGGTAAAATTCCATATTTTTCTTGAATCCATTTTATAGCATTTCCTTTATTCCCATCTAATGGCATTAAATCTAACCAAATATCACCAGATAATGCCACATTGATACAAGAACTTAGTTCTTGATAATGTGGATAAGCATATTTCTCTGCTCCTTCCAAGCAACATACTGTAATTTTACATAATTCTTCCTGACATTCACTTAAACAATCAATAAATCTTAAATTCTCACAATATAATTTTAATTGTTCAATTAATTGATTAGGCACATTCCTTTCTACAATTACTCCACTTTTGGTTTCTCCTATTAAATAGTGATTTTCTTTATTTCTTGCAATATCTGTAATTTTTTT
>JBHALC010000052.1:0-6519 GCA_041827565.1 Erysipelotrichaceae bacterium | reverse complement strand
TTTTAATACTTCTACACTAATACTTACACTTGTTGCAGTTAAAATAATCCCTAAAAATACACTCTGTAAAATATTACGACTATCGGCTGCAAATAACTCACTACCATGATAAAAATATGCCAATCCAAATCCAAAAATCAATGGAATTAGCACTCCCAATAAAGCAATTATAAAACTAGCTTTCCCTGTTTTTTTCAATTCATTAATATCTGTTTCAAGTCCTGCCTCAAACATCAACACTACTACACCTAATTCAGCCAAAGGTTTAATAAAACCTTCAGAGTGAATTAGATTTAAAGCTACAGGTCCAAGCAAAATTCCTGCAAATAATGCACCTACAACTTGTGGTAAACGCATTGCTCTAGTTAAAATACCAAAAATTTTGGTACTTAATAATATAATACCAATATCAAATAAAAAACGATAACTTTCCATTTTTTCACCTCTTACAAAATCTAAATCTATTATACTCCTCTAAATTTTCAAAATCAAAGATAGTGTTTATCGTAAGTGATTACATAAGAAAAAAGTTCAAATTTTATTTATCAATTTGAACTTTTTTAGATTTATTTTTTTATAAATTTACTTGTTTCTAATTGTAATCTTTCTTTTATTTTATCCACTATATTTTTTATTTAGTAATTGAATAAATATCCCCTTAAAAATGAGCTCTTCAACACAAATTATTAAAATCGCCCCTAAAAAGTTAGACTCATTATTAAATGTGATTTATGTAATTTTTGATCATCCATCACATCATGATTCAACAGCGATCTAATGATATCTTTGTTGTGATATAAATGAATCAATACTAATAAGATAATCCCTAAAAGAATTTCTATTAAATCTATATTTCCTAATACTACAACTAAAGTAAATATAATAAAATTTAAAGAAGTTTTTAAAAATAATTTTTTAAAAATTAGCTCTATGAAAAAATTAATCCAACTAAATAAACTAAAATAGAAGAAAAATTATAAATATCTTTACTTACAAAAAATTTAAGAGCAAGTAATGATAAAATGATAAAAGAAAAAACTCGAATAAATTCGAGTTTAAATTAATTAACTTTAATTCCAGGTCCCATTGTAGTTGATAATGTTAAGTTTTTAATGTAAGTTCCTTTAACTGCAGCTGGTCTTGCTTTTACAATTACATCACGAATTGCATTAAAGTTTTCTACTAATTTTTCATCATCAAATGAAACTTTACCGATTAATACGTTAATGTTTCCTTCTTTATCTACACGGTATTCTACTTTACCTTTTTTAACATCTTCAACTGCTTTAGCTACATCCATTGTAACTGTTCCAGTTTTAGGGTTTGGCATTAATCCTTTAGGTCCTAAAATACGTCCTAATTTCCCTAATTCACCCATCATGTTTGGAGTTGCAATAATTACATCGAAATCAAAGAATCCTTTAGCAATTTTGTCTAATAATTCTTTTCCTCCAGCGTATTCAGCTCCAGCATCTAATGCTTCTTTTTCTTTTTCACCTTGTGCAATAACACAAACTTTTTGACTACGTCCTGTTCCGTGTGGTAATACTAATGCTCCACGAATTTGTTGGTCAGCATGACGAGGGTCAACATTTAATCTGAATGATACTTCTACTGAAGAATCAAATTTTGTGAAAGATGCTTTTTTTGCAAGTGCAACTGCATCTGCTACTGAATAAGTCGTATTTTTATCAACTAATTTAGCAGCCTCTAAATATTTTTTTCCAAATTTTGCCATAGTCGTTCTCCTTATTCAAATCCTTCTACTACAATACCCATGTTACGAGCTGTACCAGCGATAATACGCATTGCTCCTTCAACATCGTTTGCATTTAAATCTACTAATTTATATTCAGCGATTTCTCTTAATTGATCAACAGTAATGCTTCCAGCTTTACCAGTTTTAGCATTTGTTGCTCCTTTAGTTACACCAGCAGCTTTTTTAATTAAGTTACTTGCAGGTGTTGTTTTTAATACAAATGAAAATGATTTATCTTCATATGCAGTAATAATTACTGGAACTACATCTCCAGCACGATCTTTTGTAGCATCATTAAACTGTGTACAGAATTGTGGCATGTTAATTTGTGCAGATGCTAAAGCAGGTCCTGGTTTAGCTCCACCAGCCATAAATTGCAGTTTAGATACTTTTGCAATTTTTTTACTCATAAGACTTTCCTCCTTGTTTTAATGTCTCATGCAGTGGTTAACAAATGAATTGCAATCATTCTCCCACGCATTGTTACTTAGTAACTATAATATTATATACTAATCTTTATCATTTTTCAACTTTAATAGCTTAAATTCTAATAAGAAATCAATCACATTTTTATAAATAATACTATTATCTATTTTTTAATCATGATTTCGATTAAAATTGAAATCGTTGATTTTTTACTGATGTGTTTCGACTATACTACACAATAAAAAAGATGAATTTTTATTCTTCAAATTCTTCAATCACTTCATCAAATTCTGCTGCTATAACTTCTTGTTCCTCGGTTAAATCATATTCTTTATTTACCAATGATGTATTTCTTAATTCCTCTTGTAATTTATTACAACATTGCCCAAAAGTATAATAAGTCATTCCTCCTGAGATTGCTCCACCTACAATTGGGATTGCTTTTTTAAAGAATCCAGCAAAAACTTCCTTTGTCAAATTAACTGAAAACCATTTTGCAATGCTTTTAACAATCGGATAAATTGTTCCTTTTGTTAGTGCTTTTTGTAGTAATTTTTTGTGAACTCCTTCTGCTAATTTTGTAGCTATTACTTTAATAACACTTGCTGCTTGAGATACCCCAAACATTACTCCTAAACATACTGTTAGTATATTAATTGTAGGACTATTTAATTGATTTGTATTTACATTTACATCTATTTCTGGAAATCCATATAAATACATCAACTCTTGTGCTGCACGTAACATATATGCATAATATTGAGCAAGATCTGTCGGAACCGTTGCAAGCGAAGCCAATCCTCCTGCTGATCCTAGCACTGCTGAAATTCCTGAAACGCTATTTAATTCTTTTTGAATTACATCTTTCGTTAAAAATTCAGTGCGATCTACTTTAATATGTGGTTGTTGTAATGCCAAAATAATAATATCTTCTATATCTAAACTTCCATTTCCATTTTGATTTAAACTAGCCATGATATTAGAAGTTGCACCTGAAACTAATTGTGATGCACCTCCAGTAACATTACTCACAGTTTCTCCTGCAGCGCTCACTAATCCTCCTGTAGCTTCTGCAATACTACCTGCTACTCCTCCAACTGCTTCACTAGCTTGTCCTACAGCTTTTTTACCCTCTTCAATTAACTTCCCAAAATCAAACATATTATCACCTCTATAACAATTATATATATTGACAAGGTCTTTTTTAATAATTTATTTGTAATTTTCAGTAATTATTAATTGCTGAGATTCTCCCATGTTACATATACTAGTTCAAGTTCTTGTTCTAATTTTAAAAGTTCTTGTTCTACTTCATTCATTTTTTCATGATTTAAATAAACTTCTTCCTTAAATTGAAATTGCTTTAATTCTTGTATTCTAGATTCTAATTTTTCTATTTTTGCTTCTACTTTTTTTATTTCTTTACCTAAATTTAGAGGTTTTTCTTTTTTTATAACTTCTTTTTTATCTACTTCTATTTCAACTTCTTTTAACTTTTCAATAGAAGTCATTACACTAGAAGATTTTTGCATCATTAATGCATCTGTTGCAATCTTTTGAATAAAATAACGATCATGACTTACAAAAATAATTGTTCCATCATAATCTAGTAATGCATTCTCTAATGCTTCTTTTGTGGGAATATCTAAATGGTTGGTTGGTTCATCTAAAATTAAAACATTCGGTTGTAATAACATCAGTTTCAATAAAGATAATCTTACTTTTTCTCCTAATGATAAAACACTTAATTTTTTAAAAACTTCTTCTTGGGTAAATAAAAATGCTCCCAATGCACTACGAACTTCTTCTTGGGTTAAATAATCAAATTCACTCCAAATTTCTTCTAAAATTGTATTTTCATTATTTAAGCTAGAAAAATCTTGCTCAAAATAGCCTAATTCTACATGATGTCCAAATAAAAAGTCACCACTTAAAGCTGGTATTTCACTAACTAAAGTTTTAAGCAATGTTGATTTCCCTATTCCATTATCTCCCAATACTGCTACTCGCATATTTCGATACACTAATAAATTAAGATTTGCTAGTTCTTTATTATATCCAATCGACAAACGATCTGTTTCTAAAACCACATTTCCACTTCTAATCCTCGAAACAAATTTAGCTTTAAATACTTTTTGATTTGACTTGCTATCTTCTATTTTATCCATTCGATCTAAATATTTAATTTTTGACTTCACAAAGCTTGCTTTTGATTTTTTATATCTAAATCGTTCAATTAAAGCTTCTAATCGTTGAATTTCTTCTTGCTGTTTAATAAAATTTTGATGTTGTTTCGATTTTCTTCTCTTTTTTTCTTCAATAAAAAAATCATAATTTCCCGGGTAATATTCAATTTTCCCGTATTCTATCTCATATAAACCTTTACAAATTCGATTTAAAAAAACACGGTCATGACTGACTACTACTACAGAACTTGGGTAATTTTTTAAATACCCTTCTAGCCACTCAATCGTCTTAAGATCTAAGTGATTAGTTGGTTCATCCAGCAATAACACATCTGGTTTTGTTAGGAGGAGCTTAATTAAAGCTAACTTTGTTTTTTGTCCTCCAGAAAACTCCATAATCTTTTTCTGTAATTCTTCTTCTTTAAATCCAAACTTGGTAAATAAAGTTTTTATTTCTGACTGATAAGTATATCCTCCAATTTCTTCAAATCGTGTTAATTTCTTCGTGTACTCTTCAAGTAGCAAATCCGTTAAATTATTTTCCATTTCCTTAATCTGATTTTTTAAATAATATATTTCTTCAAAAATTAAATCATATTCTTTTTCTACTGTATTATCTAAAGATACAAAAACATCTTGCCTTAAATAACCAACACTCACATTTCTTCCATAATGTATTTCACCGGAATCTAATGCAATCTCTTTAGAAATCACTTTTAATAAAGTCGATTTTCCACATCCATTTCTTCCAATAATTCCAACAACTTCTTTTTCCTTTATTTCAAATTGTATGTGATCTAAAATCGTTTGAGTATTATAAATTTTTAATGCATTTGAAAGTTTTAAAAGCATGCTTACCTCCTATTTAATCGATAAATGGCGAATATAACCACTGCACTTCCTATAATATGATAATATTCAAATTTTTCTTTAAGTAAAATCGTTCCAACGATTAGTGTCATAATTGTAGCTAAATTATTAAAAGCACTAGCTTTACTTACACCTAATTTACTAGTAATATATACTAAAATACTCATAGAAGCTACAGTTGCAAATGTTGATAAATAACCTACTGATACAATATAGGGTAAAGCAAAATCAATATTATAAAAATTAATATTCATAATTAATCCATAAACAACATAAAAAAAGGCTGTATTCGTAATCGTTACTTTAGTAATCGAAATGACATCAAGTTCTTTAAAGAAATAGCGTACATAAACTGAGTAAATCCCCCATGATAATGTGGCAATCAACGAATAAAATATCCCTACATTAAATTCAAATCTTAATGAATGCACAAAGATAAAAATTACTCCAAAACTAGATAAAGCAATATATCCAATTTGAGAAAATGTTAATTTTTCCTTCCATACTAAATAAGCACCAATACTTGCAATAATCGGTACATTCGCTTGAATGATTCCAACTTGTACTGTTGTAGCACTTTGCAATGCAAAAGCTTGAAAGATAAATGTTAGGATAGGAAATAATAGTGATAGTGGAATTAACTTTAAGTAAGTTTTAAGCGATATTTTACTTCTAAAAATAAGATGAAATATAATAGAAGCAATACAAAAACGGTGTATCACAACGATACTTGGATGTTGATAGCTTACTGCTTGTTTTAAAAATAATGGAGAAAAACCAATAATCACTGCATAGCAAACTGCTAAAATATACGCTTTATTTTTCATATCTTTACCTCAACTTATTGATACCATTATAAATTATATTTGCAATAAATTCCATTATTTGATATATTTTATAAAAGTAGGTGATTAAATGAAAGTCGCAATTGCAGTATTAATTTACCAAAATCAATTTTTAATTTGTAAAAGAAAAGGGAAATATGCAGGATTTTATGAATTTCCTGGTGGTAAAATAGAAAAAAATGAAACAAGTTTAGATGCAATAAAAAGGGAATTAAATGAAGAACTAAATTTAAATTTAAATAACCTAAAATATTTTAAATCATACGAAAATGTCATTGATCAAAGATTATATCAATTAGAAGTTTACTATACTTTTTTAGATACCAATAAAATTACATCTAATATTCATGATAATCTAATATTCATAACAGTTAATCAATTACCCTTTTTTAGTACTTTTAAAAATGTAAATACAGTCATCCAAGATTTAATA
>JBHALC010000051.1:0-7630 GCA_041827565.1 Erysipelotrichaceae bacterium | reverse complement strand
TTACTATTTATAATCTAATAATTATTCTCTTACTTTTTTTATCGTGCAATAACTAAACCTCACAAAAATCCACCATATCGCCCATTCTCCCGTAACATTTTATAAAGAAATCGGTCTAAATGATAACCCCCAAAAATAAAGATTAATTCCTAATAAATCCCAAATAACAGTTCCAATTGCCATTAAATCAATAAACTTTAAAGATTCTTTCTTCATTTTCAAAAATTCTCCTTTGACAATATTATACTGTTTTTTATTTAGGAGTTCAATATAAAAAGTAAGATTTTATACAATCTTACTTTTTATATTATTATTTTTTCTTCTTAGGTGCGTGAATACATAAGTCTAAGCAATCTGCACATGCTTCAAATAATGCTTCAGAGTAAGTTGGGTGTCCATAAATTACATCTAATACATCATCAATTGTCATTTCTGATTGGATTAAACTTGATGCTTGGTTAATAATTTCAGCAGCAACTGGCCCAACAATATGAACTCCTAAGATTTCATGGTATTTCGCTTCCATAATTACTTTAACGAATCCTTCATTTTCATTAGATGCTAATGCACGACCATTTGCTCCAAAGTTAAATTTACCAACTTTAATTTCGTAGTTTTGAGCAGCTTGTTCTTCAGTTAATCCAACACTTGCCATTTCTGGGAATGTATAGATTGCAGCTGGAGTTGCTTTTAAATCTACTTTTTTGTTGTGTCCCATTGCATTTTCAGCAGCGATTTCTCCCATTCTGAATGCAGCATGAGCTAACATTTTCACCCCGTTTACATCTCCTGGAGCATAGATTCCTGGAATAGAAGTTTCCATGTAGTCATTTACTTTGATTCTTCCACGATCTAATTCAATATCAATATCACTTACAGCACTTAAGTCTGGTAAACGACCAATTGATAATAATACGTAGTCTACTACTAAGTCTTCTTTTCCTTCTAATTTAACTACTACTTCTTTTCCTTTATCTTGGATTTCTAATAATTTAGTTGAAGTTAAGATTTCAATTCCTTCTTTTTTAAAGCGTTTTGCTAATAAATCAGAAGCATCTTTATCCATGTTTGCTACAATACGGTCTGCCATTTCTACGATTGTTACTTTTGTTCCAAAGGCAGCAAATGCTTGTCCTAACTCACTACCAATTACTCCTCCACCAATTACAGCCATACGAGCTGGTACTTCTTTTAAATCTAAAATTTCATCTGAAGTTAATACTTTTGGTGAATCCATTCCTGGAATATTAATACGGCTTACTTTTGATCCTCCTGCTAAAATAATACGGTCTGCATCAATTAATTCAGTTCCATTTACTAATACTTTTTTATCTTTTGTTACTTTACCTTCTCCGTTATATACTTTAACACCATGAGATTTTAATAAAGCTCCTACTCCTCCAGTTAAAGTTTTAACTACTTTGTTTTTTACTTCAACTGTTTCGTTCATATCTACAGAGAAAGCATCATTTACTAATTTGATTCCTCTAGAGCTTGCTTCTTTAATTTTGTGGATAATTTCTGCATTGTGTAAGTAAGTTTTTGTAGGGATACATCCACGGTTTAAACATGTTCCCCCTAATGAATCTTTCTCTACTAATGCAACTTTTCCTCCTAATTGAGCAGCTTTAATTGCAGCTACATAACCAGCAGGTCCTCCCCCAATAACACAAACATCAAATTCTCCTTGACGTTCACGTTTTACTACTACTTCTTCACTTACTTTTGGAGTAGAGGCAGGTAATACTTCTTTTGCAATTTCTTCTACTACTGCTGCTGCAGGTGCACTTCCTCCAGTTGGAATTGCTTCTCCTGGATTACCAATCCAAGCAATTGTTGTTACAACAGGAACTACTTCTCCAGCTTGTGCTAAGATTTTTAATAAAGTTCCACTTGCTTCTGCTTCAACTTCCATGTTTACTTTATCTGTTACAATTTCTAATAAAGGTTCTCCAGTTTTAACTTCTTCCCCTTCTTGTTTAAACCATTTTACAATTTCACCTTCAACCATTTCACTTCCGGCTTTAGGCATAATTACTTCAATTGCCATGTTTTTAAATCCTCCTATCTTAAATTAATAATGTAATTGGATTTTCTAATGCATTTTTTAATGTTGCCATAAATTTAGCACCTTCTAATCCATCTACTACACGGTGGTCTGCTGTTAATGTAATTGTCATAATTGGACGAATTACAATTTCATCGTTAACAACAACAGGTTTTTTTACTGTTGCACTAATTCCTAAAATCGCTGTATTTGGTTGATTAATAATTGGAATAAAACTTTGCACTCCATACATTCCTAAGTTTGAAATCGTGAATGTAGAATCTGCCATTTCTTCTGGTTTTAATTTACCACTCAACGCTTTAGTTGTAATTTCTTTACTTGCAACAACAAGATCTTTTAAGCTCATTTTATCTGCACCTTTAATTACTGGTACTAATAATCCTGTATCGCTACCTACCGCAATCGCTAAGTTCACATATTTATGTAAGTACATTTCTTTTTCATCTTTACTTAAAGATGCATTTACATAAGGGTGTTTCATTAAAGATTTAATTACAGCCAATGAAATATAATCTGTAACTGTAGCTTTTTTACCTGTTTCAGCTAAAATTGTGTCTAAAGTTTGTTTTCTTAACTCTAATACTTTAGTCATATCTACTTCTACATTAACCACAAATGTTGGTGCTGAGAAGTATGACTCAGACATACGTTTAGAAATAACTTTACGCATTGGAGACATTGGTACTGTTTCAATTTCTCCATATTTATTTGTGTTAACTGGTTGTACTTTTTCTTCTGCTTTTGCAACTGGCGCAACCACTTTTTCTTCCACTTTTGTTCCATTAAGAAGACTTAATACGTCTTCTTTCATAATTTTTCCTTTAGGACCAGTTCCTGTAATTACTTGAACATTTAGTCCTTCCATTTCTGCAATACGTTTCGCTAAAGGAGAAATTTTAATTCTACTATGAAGTTTGAACTCAATAACATCGCTTTTATGAACACGACCTTTTGCTCCACTTCCTTTTACTTCTAGTAAATCAATTCCATTTTCTTTAGCATATAGACGCGCAGCAGGTGTAGCTCTCACTACTGATTTTGTACTATTTGCCATTGTTTTCTCCTTATTTCTTATTTACTGCTTTTAAAATTGTATTTTTGATATCCTCAACATTTGGTACAACTACTTCTTCTAAGTTTTTAGCTGAAGGAATATTTGTGTCTGCTCCTGCAACACGGTAAATTGGAGCATCTAAATAATCAAATGCTTCGCTTTCTGCAATACGAGAAGCGATTTCTCCTCCAAATCCACCTGTTTTAAATGAATCATGTGCAATTACTAAACGACCTGTTTTCTTCACAGATTCAACAATTAATTTTTCATCTAATGGTACTAATGTTCTTGGGTCTACAACTTCAACACTAATTCCTTGTGCTTCTAGTTCTTGTGCAGCTTGTAATCCACGCTCTAACATTCTTCCCCAAGTTACTAATGTAACATCTTTACCTTCTTTTTTAATTTCTCCAACTCCAATAGGAATAATATTATCTTCTCCTAAAATTACTTCTCCTTTACGTCCAAATAATGCTTTAGGCTCAATATAAATTACTGGGTTATTATCACGAATTGCACTTCTTAACATTCCATAAATATCATTTGGTGTTCCAGGTGCAACTACTTTTAATCCTGGAATATGACAGAACCAAGATTCTAAAGCCTTACAGTGTTGCGCAGCAGCTCCTGTTCCAGCTCCAGATGCACAACGATATACTACAGGAACACTAACTTCTCCCCCTAACATATATCTCATTGGTGCAGCTTCATTCACAATTGCATCCATTGCAATTGTAACGAAATCCATAAAAGTCATATCTACAATTGGACGCATTCCACAAGATGCAGCTCCAGCTGCAGCTCCAGCAATTGCTGCCTCACTAATCGGTGTATCAATAACTCTTTCTTTTCCAAATTCTTCTAACATTCCAACTGTTGTTCCAAAGTCTCCTCCGAAAATCCCAACATCTTCTCCCATTAAGAATACATTTTCATCAATACGCATTTCATCTGTCATCGCTTGCTTAATCGCTTCACGCACAGTCATTACTTTTTTTTCCATCGTAAGTCTCCTTATTAATCTGCATAGTTGTCTTCAAAGGCAACATGAGTTTCAGATAATGGTGAATTTTTCGCAAATTCAATCGCATCATCAATTACTTTAATACTTTCTTCTCTAATTTGGTCTAATTCTTTCACAGAAGCAATTTTCTTTTTCGTTAATACTTTACGGTATGCTTCAATTGGATCTTTTTGTTTCCAAGATTCAACTTCTTCACGTGTACGGTATGCTCCTGGATCACTTGCAGAGTGTCCGAACCAACGGTAAGTCATTACTTCAACTAATACTGGTCCTTTTCCACTACGAGCATCTTCAATTGCTTCATTCATTGCATCATAAACTGCTAGCACATCATTCCCATCTTCAACGTGAATTCCTTTAATACGGTATGCTGAAGCACGTTCTGTAATTTTTTCTACTTTCATACAATCTTTTTGTGCCATAGAAATTCCATATTGGTTGTTAATTACTAAGAAAATTAATGGTAAATTCCAAATTGATGCCATATTTAAACATTCATGGAAACTTCCTTCATTTGTTGCTCCATCTCCCATACAGCAAACAACAATGTTATCTGTTTTCTTCATTTTTTGTGCTAAGGCAGCTCCAGTACTTAAACCGTGTCCTCCCCCAACAATTCCATTACATCCCATGTTTCCATTTTCAATAGAGTAAACGTGCATACTTCCTCCACGACCTTTACATTGCCCAGTCGCTTTTCCTAGGATTTCTGCCATCATACGATCAATTTCAATTCCTTTAGAAATTGTTTGTGCATGACCACGGTGATTTGAATACATTAAGTCTGTTTTTCTTAAAGGGTAAATTGCTCCAATATTTGCAGCTTCTTCCCCTACAGAATAGTGTGTCATCCCGTGTACTAAACCACGAGAAAATAATTTAGATAATTGTAAATCAAAATGACGAGCTAATTCCATTTGACGGTACATTTCTAAATGTTGTTCTTTTGTTAAATTTTTTGAATAGTTCCCCATAAAGTAACCTCGCTTTCCTATATATTCTAACTCAAATACAACGCTTTTTCAAAGGTAATGACTGAATTTTTCACAAGTTTTGACTTTATTAAAATCTTCACGAATAGCCACTATCTTTCAAGTTGATTGTTTGATTAAATCTCTTTTTTCACAAGTTTTTTTCGTACTAAATTTAATGCCTCTTTACTTGCTCTTTCTTTAATTAAATTTCGATTCCCATAAAACTGATACTTAAATACTTCAATATTTCCTAGGTAATAAATACCAATATACACTAAACCTACCGGCTTATGCTCACTCCCCCCTGTTGGACCAGCAATTCCAGTTGTAGATAATGCAATATCTGTTTTAAATTTTAATTGTGTGTTTTTAACCATTTCATAAGCACACTGCTCACTTACTGCACCATAATTATTTAGTATTTCTTGACTTACATTCAATTCATTCTTTTTAACTTCGTTATCATAAGCAACAATCGATCCTTTAAAACAAGAAGATATTCCACTGTTTTCAACTATAAGATTCGATAAATAACCTCCAGTCAAAGATTCTGAAACACTAATTGTTAATTGGTTTTTAATTAACTCCTCTCCCACTTTTTTATGTAAAATACTTTCTTCGGTTGCATCATCTTCAATACTATAAATATACTCTTTTACAATATCCAACTGATTTATTTTACTATCAATTAAAGATAGACATTCTTCTTTATATTTGGCATTAGCAGTAATTCTAATTAAAACCTCACTATTTTTAGCATACAGAGCTAAAGTAGGATTATCTTGACTATCTAAAATTTCTTTTAATTCTAACTCTAATCTTGACTCTCCTATTCCAAATAGTCGCACATATTTTGATACAAATACTTGATTACTTTTCTGCATTAAATATGGTTTAATTTTATTAATCCACATTGGCTTCATCTCTCTTGGAGGACCCGGCAACATTATTATAATTTTATTATTTTTTTCTAATATTAACCCTGGTGCTGTTCCAAACTCATTATCCACAATTATTCCATTTTCAAAAATATATGCTTGTTTTGCATTATTGCTACTTAATTGATTTGTGTTTAAGTATTCTGCAATTTTATCATAGATATCTTGATTAAAAATTAATTTTTCGCTAAAATACTTTGCCACAATATTTTTACTTAAATCATCTTCAGTAGGACCTAACCCACCAGTTGTAATCACCACATCATTTTCATTAAATGCATATTCTAATGCTTTTTCTAATCGTATCGGATTATCACCTATTACAGATTGCCGATAAACATTACATCCAATATTCGCCAATTCTTTGGCTAAATATGCAGCATTTGTGTTAATAATATCTCCTAATAAAATTTCTGTACCTATTGAAATTAATTCTACTTTCATTCTATCCTCCTTCTTTACTATTATACTATGTTTAATTCTAAAAATAAACCGATTACATAAAAAAACACACAAAGCTGTGTGTTAATCTTTAATTGCAAATATTCTTTGTTCTACCTCTGCCTTACTTAGATTATGCTCTAATACATAACGGTTTTTTTCATGTGTTCTACACTCATGACAACATCCTCTTAAATATTTATCTTCATTTTCCTGTGAACATAAAATTTGTTTGTTACAGAAAGGATTACCACAATTTACATATCTTTCACATGGCGTTTGATCAAAGTAATCTTTACCTACTATTTTATGTTCAACTCTATTAATGGGAACAGCAATTCTTCCATCAAAAACATACATTTGACCATCCCATAATTCTCCCCTAACAATTTCATCTTTACCATATGTTGTAATTCCACCATGCAATTGCCCTACATCTTTAAATCCTTCTCTTACTAGCCATCCCGAGAATTTTTCACATCGAACCCCACCGGTACAATATGTTACTACTCTCTTATCAATAAACTTATCTTTATTTTCTTTAATCCATGCCGGCAATTCTCTGAATGCTTTAATATCAGGACGAATTGCTCCTCTAAAATGTCCTAAATCATATTCATAATCATTACGAGCATCAATTACTACTGTATTTTCATCTAAAATTGCTTCTTTAAACTGCTCAGGTGTTAAATATTCTCCTGTTAGTTTCAATGGATCCACATCTTCTTCTAAACCTAAATTTACTAATTCAGGTTTATATCTCACAAACATTTTTCTAAATGGATTTTCTTGAGCATCATCAATTTTAAACCATAAATCTTTAAATCTTTCATCACTATGCACAAAATCAATATATTTCTGTATCGTATTTTCATCTCCTGCTACAGTTCCATTTATTCCTTCATTTGCGATTAAAATTCTACCTTTTAATCCAATAGACTTACAAAAATCTAAATGTTCTTTTACATATTCTTGTGCATTTTTGATTGCCACATATTTATAATATAGCAACACCTTTACATTATTCTCCATACTTCCTCCTATGATACTTTGCAATAGTATCTTTTCTATATTATACAAAAAACTAATTTATTTCATTTTTAATGCACAAATCATCTATATTAACGAAAT
>JBHALC010000050.1:0-6170 GCA_041827565.1 Erysipelotrichaceae bacterium | reverse complement strand
CTAACACAACAAGATATTGTTGCTCGTGCTGATGCACAAGCATGGGATTATGAAACAGATGAATTTGTGGGGATACCACATATTAAATATGAAATTCAAGCAGAAAATGGAGTATATCCTGTAGAATTTAGTACAAGTAAAGGGACAAGTATTACAGTAAATATGATTGTGAAAGATGAAAACCGCCGTATTAATCAAGAATACAAGGAAGAAATCTTTGCAGTGAACTTCTTTAAAAAAGTAGATGATGTTCGTGAAAGTATTGCAATTGATACAGATTTAAAAACTTGGGCCAATGCTAGTGCATTTAGTTTAGAGGATGGAAGTCCAGTAGAAATTAGTGAAGTAGTTTATGATTTTGATCCAGAAAATATTGTTCCTGGAAACTATACGGTAACATTTAGAACAGAGGGATATGAATATCAAATTGGAACAACAGACTATTATGAAGAAGGAACAAGTGTAGGATTAACATTTAATCCTGAAGATATTCATATTATGTCTAAAATGGAGAATCACTAATGAATAGTTTTGCGAAAATGGCAAGACCCTATATTTTATGGGCAACGATATTTATTATTATTCCAATGATACTTGTAGGATTTTATGCATTTACTCAAACAGGAGGAGATGTTGCTAAATTTACTTTTACTTTAAAGCATTTTGTGAAATTTTTTACTGAAAAAGCATTTTTAGATGTATTATGGTTATCGTTTAGAATAGCATTAATTACAACAATTATTTGTATTTTAATCGGTTATCCATTAGCGTATTTTATTTCACAGTCTAGTGAAAAATTACAACCAATTTTAATCTTATTAGTAACAATGCCAATGTGGATTAATATGTTAGTTCGTACGTATGCATGGATTGGAATTTTACAAGATACAGGATTAATTAATAGTTTTTTAAATATGATGGGACTATCTAAAATTAAATTAATTCATACGGATTTTGCAGTAATTTTAGGGATGGTATATAATTTCTTACCGTTTATGGTGATTCAAATTTATACTTCATTATCTAAAATGGATAAATCATTACTACAAGCAAGTGAAGATTTAGGTGCAACTCCAACACAGTCTTTTTGGAAAGTTACTTTTCCATTGTCTATACCTGGTGTAATTGCGGGAATTACTTTAGTATTTTTACCGTCGATTTCCACATTTGTTATTCCACAATTTTTAGGTGGAGGACAATATGTAATGTTAGGAACATTAGTAGAAACACAATTCTTAAAAGCAGGAGAATGGCATTTTGGAAGTGCAATTTCAATGATTATGGCAATTATGATTTTTGCTTCGATGTATATTACTAAGAAATTAGATAAAGATGCAGGAGGTCAAAGATAATGAAAAAATTATTTAAGAAAAGTTATATTGGATTTTGGTTATTTTTCTTATATGCTCCAATCTTTTATATGGTTGTATTTTCATTTAATGATTCTAAATCTTTAACTAAATTTACTAACTTCTCATTAAGATGGTATGAGGAAGTATTAAATTCATCTGAAATGATGAGTGCAATTTATTATACCTTTTTAGTAGCAATTGTAGCGACAGTTGTTTCAACAATTATCGGAACAATTACTGCGATTGGATTATCGAAATCTAAGAAAATTATTCGTGATATTATTTTAGAGGTAAATAATTTACCAATGCTAAATCCTGATATTGTAACTGCAATTTCATTAATGCTGTTATTTATTACTTTCTTTGGTGCAGGAAATAAAGCATTTGGATTACCAACAATGTTATTAGCGCATATTATGTTTTGTACGCCATATGTTATTTTATCTATATTGCCAAAATTAAGGCAACTAGATCCTAACTTAGCTGAAGCAGCGTTGGATTTAGGGGCAACACCTTGGCAAGCACTACGAAAAGTAATCGTTCCTCAAATTATTCCGGGAATTATTTCAGGTGCATTAGTTGCATTTACAATGAGTATTGATGATTTTGTTATTTCATATTTTGTAACAGGAAATGGAGTTCGAAATGTATCAATTCAAGTTTATACAATGAGTAAACGAGTTAATCCAAGTATTAACTCCATCTCAACAATTATGATATTAATTATTACTGTGGTATTAGTTGTAATCAATGTTGTACCACTAATTAGAGAAAGAAGGAGAAAATTAAATAAATGAAAAAAATTGTATCTTTAGTTGTGGTATCTGCAATTGGTTTGTCTGCATGTGCAAACATAGAGAAAAAAGTTGAAAATTCAAGTGAAGGACAATGTGACACACTACATATTATTAACTTTTCTGAATATATGAAAGAAGAAGTTTACAAACGATTTGAAAAAGAAAATAATGTGAAGATTGTGTATGAGGAAGCTGAAAGTAATGAGGCAATGGACACAAAAGTTACTAGTGGAGTAACAAATTATGACATTGTAATGCCAAGTGATTATTTAGCAGAAAAATGGATTAGTGAAAAAGTAGTACAAAAATTAGATAAATCATTAATTCCAAATGCAACTGGATTTTATGATCAATTATTAAAACCAACTTATGATCCAAATAATGAGTATTCATTACCATATTTCTGGGGAACAGTGGGATTAGTATACAATAAAGAAAAAGTAGATATTGCAGACTTAGAAAATGAAGGATGGGCAATTTTAAAAAATCCTAAATATGCGGGTAGAGTTTTTGCATATGATTCTGAAAGAGATGGATTTATGCCAGCACTTAAAAATTTAGGTTATTCTATGAATTCATCAAATAAAGATGAAATTAATAAAGCTGTAGAGTGGTTGAATGAGTTAAATCAAAATATTCAACCAATTTATGTTACAGATCAAGTTATTGATGGAATGATTGCTGGTGAAAAAGATATTGCGATTGTATACTCAGGAGATGCAAGTTTAATTTTAAAAGAAAATCCATCAATGGAGTATTTTATGCCAAAAGAAGGATCAAACTACTGGCATGATGATTTATTAATTAGTGCAAAATCAAAATGTGCACCATTAGCAAACAAATTTATTAATTACATCTTAGATCCAGCAGTAATGGAAGAAAATACAATTGAAATTGGATATACACCACCAAAAGTAGAAGTATTTGAAAAATTATCTAAAGGGGAATATGAAGGAGTATCTTCATTTACACCAGTAATTCGTAGTCAAGATGAAATGTTGAAATATAATCCAGATGTTAAGAAATTATTATCTGAATTATGGTTAAAAGTGAAATTAAAATAGGGGGAAAATATGAAAAAACTAACGCTAAGTTTATTAGCATCAACAGTTGTATTAGCTGCATGTGGTAATGCAAACACTACTACAAATACAGACACAAAATGTGATACATTAAATGTATTTAATGCAACAGAATATATGAAAGAAGAAGTGTATAAAAAATTTGCATCTGACAATAATATTAAGATTGTCTATGATACATTTGAATCAAATGAGGCAATGTACACAAAATTATCTAGTGGAGTTACGACTTACGATGTAATTATTCCAAGTGATTATATGATTCAAAATTTAATTGAAAAAGGATTACTTCAAAAATTAAATAAAGATTTAATTCCAAATGCAAAAGGATTCTTTGAATCAATTTCTAAACCAGAATATGATATGAATCAGGAATACTCTTTACCATACATGTGGGGAACAGTGGGATTAGCATACAATAAAAATGCAGTATCAGTTGAAGATTTAGATAGTCAAGGATGGGCAATTTTAAAAAATCCTAAATATGCAGATCAAATTTATGCATATGATTCAGAAAGAGATGGATTTATGCCAGCACTTAAAAACTTAGGTTATTCTTTAAATACTGCTGATAAAGGTGAAATTGATAAAGCTGTAGCTTGGTTACAAGATATGAATGAAAAAACAAAACCAGTATTTGTGACGGATCAAGTACAAGATGGAATGATTGCTGGTGAAAAAAATATTGCGGTATTATACTCAGGAGATGCAAACTTAATTATTTCTGAGAATGAAGATGTAGCATACTATACACCAAAAGAAGGAACAAACTTATGGGTAGATGCAATGGTTGTGCCTAAAAATGCAAAATGTCCAGAATTAGCACACAAATTTATTAACTACTTATTAGATCCAGAAGTAATGAAAGAAAATGCAATTGAAATTGGATATACTCCATCATTACAGGCTGTAGCAGAAGATTTAGCTAAAAATGAATATCCAAATATTGAAACTTATATTCCAGAAACAAGAGCAAATGATGAGATTTTTAAACACAATGAAGAAACGAAAAAAATCTTATCTGAACTTTGGTTAAAAGTTAAAGTAAAATAGTGTTAAGAAAGCGATAATATTAAATTATTGCTTTTTTATTATTTCATTTAACAAATTAATTTAAGAGGTGTATAATATAGTGGTGAATAAGAAAGGAACTTGATAATATGCAAATGATTGCAACAATGATTGAAACATTAAAACAAAATGATACTACGATTGTATTTCCAGAAGGGAATGAACCTCGTATTTTAGCTGCTGCTGCAAGATTACATGGTGAAAAAATTTTAAAACCAATTTTACTTGGTAATGTAGAAGAAGTAAAAAAAGTAGCAAAATCTTCTGGTTTAGATATTGAAGGAATTGAAATTATTGATCCATTGAACTATGAAAGAAGAGAAGAAATGGTTCAAAAAATGGTTGAATTACGTCGTGGTAAAATGACACATGAAGAAGTAAGTAATTTACTTGAAAAAACAAATTACTTTGGAACAATGTTAGTGCAAATGAAAGTAGCAGATGGATTAGTTGGAGGTGCAACGTATTCTACTGCAGATACTGTTCGTCCTGCGTTACAATTAATCAAAACAAAACCAGGAAGTAGAATTGTATCTAGTTGCTTTATTATGGTGAAAAATGATCAAAAATATGTAATGGCTGACTGTGCAATTAATATTAACCCTTCTGAAGATGATTTAGTTGAAATTGCAGTTGAGACGGCTAAAACAGCTCGTATTTTCTCGATTGAGCCTAAAGTTGGTATGTTAACGTACTCTACTTATGGAAGTGGTTCAGGAGAAGCAGTAGATAAAGTTCGTAATGCAACGAATCGTTTAAAAATTATGGGAGTAGATTTTGCAGTAGATGGGGAATTCCAATTTGATGCTGCTATTTCTCCAACGGTTGCTAAAACTAAAGCTCCAAATTCTCCAGTTGCTGGACAATGTAATACATTTATTTTCCCAGATATTGAAGCAGGAAATATTGGATATAAAATTGCGCAACGATTAGGAGGATATGAAGCAATTGGGCCTATTTTACAAGGGTTAAATGCTCCAATTAACGATTTATCTCGTGGATGTAATGCAGAAGAGGTATACAAATTATCTATTATTACTGCAATGCAAAAATATATTCGATAGGATAGATTACACCCCATGTTAATGGGGTTTTATTATATATAATAAAGAGGTTAAATTATGATTGATATTTTATTGCTTTTAGTTATTTTGGCTCTAATTATTCATCTTCCTAATTTAGAAGGTAATTATTTAGAACAAGATAATACGATTTATTTAAGAGGGATATGTGCTATTTTTGTGGTTTTACATCATATTTCTCAATATATAAATACGGGTAATTTTTCTAATTATTTGATTTTTATGGGAAGATATGCAGTTGGAGTATTTTTCTTTTTATCTGGTTATGCGTTATTAACGCAACTTAATAAATCAAAAAATTATTTAAAAAATTTTTTTGTTAAAAGGGTATTGAGTTTAGTTATTCCTTATTTGATATTTTCAATTATCTATTATACTTCATATAAATTAAGGGTAGATTTAAACTATTCAATATTTGAAATTGCTAAGAACTTTCCTAAATATGATGTAGTGGTTGCGAATGGATGGTTTATGATTTCGATTATAGTGGCATACTTATCATTTTATTGTTCATTTCGATTAATTAAAAATAAGGATATTGCTTTAATAACTACAATTATATTGTTTGGATTATATAATTATTTGATGTTTAAAGAGGGATATAAAATTCATTGGTATGATGCCATTCTAACCTTTCCTTTAGGTTTAGTTTGGGCAAGATTTAAATCTCAGATTGATAACATATTATATCGTTATTCAAAATTTATTATTTTATTAGGTCTAATCAACTTATTTATATGGCATAATCATGCTATTTGGATTGATAAGTTAGGTATTACAAGAGAT
>JBHALC010000049.1:0-2502 GCA_041827565.1 Erysipelotrichaceae bacterium | reverse complement strand
TTTATGTCTGAACTATATAGACATATTGGACCAGATGTGGATGTTCCTGCTGGTGATATGGGTGTTGGTGCAAGAGAAATTGGTTATTTGTATGGTCATTATAGAAGATTAAAAGGGGGAAGTGAAAGAGGAGTTTTAACAGGTAAAGGTTTATCATATGGTGGTAGTTTAATTAGAAAAGAAGCTACAGGTTATGGTTTGATTTATTTTGTTGAAGAAATTTTAAAGGAAAATAATAAAGAAATAAAAGGTTTAAAGGCAATTATTAGTGGTAGTGGGAATGTTGCAATATATGCAGCAGAAAAAGCTATTGAAAAAGGAATGAAAGTTCTTGGATTAAGTGATTCAAAAGGTTATATAATTGATGATAACATTGATATTAATGTAATTAAAGAGATTAAAGAAGTAAAAAGAGGTTCATTAAAAGAGTATGTTTCAATGGCAGGGCATGGTGAATATTTTGAAGGTTCTATATATGATATGGATTTAAAATATGATATTGCATTACCTTGTGGAACACAAAATGAAATTAACTTAGATAGAGCAAAAAGAATGTTCATAAATGGATGCTTTTTAGTTGGAGAAGGTGCAAATATGCCTAGTGATAATAGTGCAATATCATATTATTTGGAAAAAGGTATGTTTATTGCACCAGGAAAAGCAGCAAATGCTGGAGGAGTTGCAACATCAGCACTTGAAATGAGCCAAAATAGTATGAGATATAACTGGTCAAAAGAAGAGGTTGATTTAAAACTTCAATCAATAATGAAAGAAATTCATAATCAATGTTTGTCATCGATTAAAGAATATAATTTGAGCAACAACAATTATGTTTCTGCCGCAAATATTGCAGGTATGACTAGAGTGATTGAAGCAATGCTTGCTCAAGGAGATTATTAAAACCGTTTAAAACGGTTTTTGTTTTATTGTAATGAATGTATAATACTTATACATGGGGTGTTTATGTTATTAAAAAAAGAATTAAAAGATTATTTTATTATTGCGTTAGGTACATTTATTTTAACTTTTGGTGTATACAATATACATTCTAGGGGGAATATTAGTGAGGGTGGTGTGTTAGGATTAATACTTTTTCTTGCGCATTGGTTTAAAATAAACCCCTCTATTTCATCAATTATTTTAGATTATAGTTTAATGATATTAGCACAAATTATATTGGGAGGTAATTTTTTAAAGTATTCTTTATTTTCTTCCGTTTGTTTTTCAGTATTTTATTATATTTTATCTTTTACTAGTCCTGTTTTAACTTTTGTTGTAAAAAATGATTTACTATCAGCAATTGTTGGCGCAATTTTTGTTGGTGTAGGAGTAGGATTGGTTGTAAAAATTGGTGGTGCTTGTGGTGGTGATGATTCACTTGCGATGATATTAAGTAAGAAGTTTAATTTAAAAATTTCTAGGGCATATTTAATAAGTGATATCGCAGTTTTATTATTAAGTTTAAGCTATATTCCTATAGATAAAATAATATATTCCTTGATTACGGTGCTTATTTCTTCAAACATAATTGAATATATAAAAAGCCGCTAATTTGCGGCTTCAATAATAATATATGGTTGTAGTTGTAATGGTTTAGTAGCAATGCTTCGATCATGCCACATATAAAACCATCTTTCAAGTGGAAAAACATAATATCCATCTTGACTATGATCGCTTGTATCATAAGGATCAGCAAATATTAAAGTGTCATCTGAAAGGCTAGGAGTATTGTTGTTATCATAACCGATAATTGCTTGCCAATGTCCATTCCAATCAGACCATTCAACCATGATTGCTCTATTAGCTTTTAAATGGGTAGTTAACCATTTTACAAAATATGAGTCTTTTGCATCTTCAACATATTTATCAGTATTGTCATCATTTTCACTTGCATAAAGACTTGAGTTTGTGAACGTTCTTTTTAGATTACCAAAATCAGCTTCAGCAACCGCATCATTTTCACTATAAAGATCTTCATCAGTTATAGTTTCTTTATAATTTGTTTCAACAATTTTTACACTAGGTAATGTTTTAAAGAATTCATACATTTGTTTAACATCAGTTCCATATTCTCCAAAGTTGTCTGCACTACCAGGTTTAGCATCAGGGGTGTTTAAATCTGTTGATGTTTTCATAGATGATGCAATTTCAATTTCGTTAAATTGATTTAAATTTAAATTTTCTAAAACCATCAATGCTACAACATTTCCACATGAATATTCAGTTGTTTGTTGCATTGTTTTAAAATTTTCGATGATAGTTAAACTTTCATCGTTTTTTAAATTGTAATAATCAGGATTTTTATAAAATCTTGAATTAGGATTATCACCAACATGGTTATAAATGTCAGCTCCACCATTTTCATCAAAATCTTCACCTTTAATTACTTTTTCTTCATTTGAAACAGTCTTGTTGGAATCAGCTGAATTAGTTTTAAAGTTAACAGCGCATCCTTGCATTAATAATAATGCAGCAAATAAAGTTTTAAAAAAGTTATTTTTC
>JBHALC010000048.1:0-4713 GCA_041827565.1 Erysipelotrichaceae bacterium | reverse complement strand
TATTTAGAAGTTTGTTCTGCTGGAGCAGAAAGAGAAATTCGTAGTGAAGAAGAATTACAAGCAGCAATTGGAAAATACATTTATGTAAAATTAAGTAATCCTGAAAAAGGAATTGATGAAGTTTTAGGAACATTATTAAGTAAAGATGATGAAGGAATTTTATCAATCGAACACTTTATTAAAGGTGTTAAAAAGAATACAAAAATTTCAATAGATAATATTGAATATATTTCACATGCAGTTAAAGTATAGAGGGGAAGAAAGAATGAACTTTAAAAAGATTATGGCTGCTTTACAAGCCATTGAAAAAGATCGTATGCTGACGAAAGAAATTGTGACTTCTGCTTTAGAAGAAGCACTAACAAAAGCTTTTAGAAAACAAATTTCACGTCCAGAAGCACAAGTTCGTGTAGATTTTAATGATAAAAGTGGAGAAATTAAAATTTATCACCAAAAACCTGTTGTAGAAGAGGTATTAGATGAAGAATTAGAATTAGATGTTTATGATGTTGAAGAGTTAGGATTAAGCGCAAATGTTGGAGAAGTTTTAGAATTTGAAGTAAATATTGATGAATTTTCTCGTGCAGCAGTAATTTTAGCCAAAAACGTTATGAAACAAAAAATTCGTGAAGCCGAAAAACTTGCAATTTATGAAGAATACATTGACTATGTTGGAGATATGGTTAGTGGAGTAATTGAATCAATTGAACCAAAATTCTTAATCGTAAATTTAGGTAAAACGATGGCATTAATGTCTAAATCTAATCAAAATCCATTAGAAAACTACTATGAAGGACAAAGAATTAATGTAATTATTACTGAAGTATTAAAAGAGACAAAAGGAGCTCAAGTTTTAGTTTCTAGAACAGATCCGACTTTAGTAAAACGCCTATTTGAAAAAGAAGTCCCTGAAATCTATGAGGGAATTATTGAAATTAAAGCGATTGCTCGTGATGCTGGAGAACGTACAAAAATGGCAGTACTATCACATGATCCAAATGTAGAAGCGATTGGAAGTTGTATTGGTCCAAAACGTAAGAGAGTTCAAGCTGTAATTGATGAGTTATTAGGTGAAAAAATCGATATTTTTGAATGGAAAGATGATATTAAACAATTAATTGAAAATGCATTAGCACCAGCACCAGTAATTGCTGTAGTGGAAAACGGAAAAGATTTAATTGTAATTGTTGAAGATGATCAATTATCACTAGCAATTGGTAAAAAAGGGAAAAATGCTCGTTTAGCTGTGAAATTAGTTGGACGTAAAGTAGATATTAAATCAATTAGTGATGCTGAAAGATTAGGAATTAACTATAATGAAAAAACGATAGTAGAGTCGCAGATAGAAGAAATTGAAGTTGTGAAAGAAACTAAAGTTGCTCAACCGGTAGTTGAAGAAGTAGTCGATTTAAAAGAAGAAAAAGTAGAAGTAATCGAAGAAGTAGTGGAAGAAAATGAGATAGTTGAAGAAGTAAAAGAAGTTGTTAAGACAGTCGATATTAGTGATGTATTAAAACAAGTACAAAAAGCGAAAAAAGAAGCAAGTAAAAAAGCTTCTAAACCAAAAGAAAAAGAGGAAAGAAAAATTAGAATTCCAAGTGTTTCTGCGGTAAGTAAAAATACAGCTTCAATTTATTCAGAAGAAGAATTAGAAGAAATTGAAAAACAACAAGAATTAGAAGAACAAAACAGCTGGATTTATGATGATACGGACTTTGATGAGTTCGATGAATATTACGATGACTATGAATAAAATTCGTAAAATTCCAATGCGTAAATGTGTAATTACACAAGAACGTTTTGCAAAAAAAGATTTAATTCGTGTTGTTCGTACACCTGAAAATCAAGTAGAAATTGATTTAACAGGAAAGAAAAATGGAAGGGGAGCATACCTTTCTAATCAAAAAGAAGTAATATTATTAGCACAAAAAAGAAATACACTTGCCAAAATTTTAGAAGTTGAAATTCCAAATGAAATTTATGAGGAATTATTAAAACTTGCAAACTAAAGTTTATGGATTAATTGGAATAGCTCGTAGAGCACGAAAAGTTGTAATGGGAGAAAGTGTAATTACTGCCATTCAAAATAAAAATGCCAAAGTTGTTTTAATTAGCGAAGAAGCAAGTGCGAATACTAAGAAAAAAATTAGCGATAAGTGCCAATACTACAATATCACTTTTTGTTTTGTGGATGATATTTTATTAAATCAGTCTTTAGGAGAATTTAATAAGAAAGTCATTGCGATTACTGATGAAGGAATGAGCAAAAAAATAGTACAATATATGAAGGGATAGGTGAAAATGATGGCAGTCAAAAATAATAAAAAAAATAACAAGAAGAATTTTAAAAATAAACCTAAGGTTTTAGAGAAAGTAACAAGTATTGTTTATCATGATACGTTAACTGTAAAAGAGTTAGCAGATAAAATTAATAAAAATTCAAGTGAAATTATTAAAACTTTATTTATGCTTGGAAATATGGTAACAATTAACTCATTATTAGATGATGATACCATTGAGTTAATTTGTAGTGATTATGAAATTGAAGTAAAAAAAGAGATTATTATTGAAGAACATGATTTAGAAAATTTACAAGTGGAAGAAGATCCAAAAAACTTAGTAACTCGTCCTCCAGTTGTAACAATTATGGGGCATGTAGATCATGGGAAAACTTCATTACTAGATGCGATTCGTAAAACGCGTGTTACGGAAGGTGAATTTGGTGGAATTACACAGCATATTGGGGCATACCAAGTAAGTGTAAAAGGTCAAAAAGTAACATTTTTAGATACTCCAGGACATGAAGCTTTTACGGCAATGAGATCTCGTGGAGCACAAGTAACAGATATTGTTATTATTGTGGTTGCTGGAGATGATGGGGTTAAACCACAAACAAAAGAGGCAGTAGAACATGCTAAAGCAGCAAATGTCCCTGTAATTGTAGCAATTAATAAAATTGATAAACCTGGATGTAATTTTGATAAAGTGCAAAGTGAACTTGCAAATTTAGATTTAATGCCTGAAGAGTGGGGAGGAAGTACAATCTTTACTAAAGTATCAGCTAAAACAGGAGAAGGAATTTCTGATTTATTAGAAACAATTCTTTTAGTAGCTGAAGTAGAAGAATTTAAAGCCAACCCTAAACGTAGTGCTACAGGTAGTGTAATTGAAGCGAAATTAGACAAAACAAGAGGACCAGTAGCAACATTATTAGTACAAAATGGGACTTTAAAACATGGAGATTCTGTTGTTGTAGGAACAAGTTTTGGTAAAGTAAGAAGAATGGATGATGATCGTGGGCGTGAAATTAAACAAGCTGCACCATCAACACCAGTTGAGATTATTGGATTAAACAGTGTTCCAGAATCAGGTGATTTCTTTATGGCATTTGAAGATGACCGTAAAGCAAGAATGATTGCTGAAAAACGTAGTCAAGAAAGAATAGAATCACAAAGAAATGCATCAAGTGCATTAACATTAGATGACTTATCAAAACAAATTGCTCAAGGAGAATTACAAGAAATTAATGTAATTGTGAAAGCGGATGTTCAAGGTTCTGTAGAAGCAGTGAAAGCAAGTTTTGAAAAATTAGAAGTAGAAAATGTGCGTGTTAAAGTAGTAAGTGCATCAGTAGGAGCAATTAGTGAATCAGATGTAATGCTTGCAAGTGCATCAAATGCTTTAATTTATGGATTTAATGTTCGTCCAAATACACAAGTTCGTGATAAAGCAAATGAAGTAAAAGTAACGATTCGTTTACACAATATTATTTATAAAGCATTAGAAGAATTAGAAGCGACAATGAAAGGAATGCTTGCACCAGTATTTGAAGAAGTTGTAATTGGACAAGCTGAAGTACGCCAAATTTATAAAGTTTCTAAAGTAGGAACAATTGCTGGATGTATGGTTATTGATGGTAAGATTAAGAAAGAATGTAAAGTTCGTTTAATTCGTGATGGAATAGTAGTTTATACAGGACAATTAAGTTCATTGAAACGATTCCAAAATGATGCAAAAGAAGTTGCAAGTGGATATGATTGTGGACTTACAATCGCAAATTACAATGATATTAAAGAAAATGATGTAATTGAAGCTTATGAAGATCAAGAGGTAAGTGAATGAGTATAAAAAAAGAACGAATTGAGAATGTGATTCGTAAAGAAATTAGTGAAATTATCCAATTTAAAGTTAAAGACAGTAAAATTGGGTTTGTGACAGTAAGCGATGTTGTCGTTACAAATGATTATTCTTACGCTAAGGTTTATGTTACATTTTTAGGACAAACTGCTCGCCAAGAAGCAGGAATGCAAGCATTGAATAAATCAAAAGGTTTTATTCGTAGTGAATTAGCTAAGAAATTAAGTACTTATAAAGTACCTGCTTTAATATTTGAGTTAGATGATACTTTAGAAAAAGGGAATCGTATTGATCAAATTTTAAACAATGCAAAATAGGGTAGAAATACTCTATTTTTTATATATATGATTATATCGGAGGTAAAGTATGAGAGTCATTAAAAAAATTTAAAATGATGTAATGCATTTTATGGAAGTGATTTTTATCAGTATTTAGAAAAAATGATTCCTGATATATTGAAGTGATTTATACTTATATGTGTGAAGACTAGATGTATGTGATGAATTTTTATATTAAAAATTAGGAGTGAAGTTTAATTTAACTGTAAGAAAAATTATTTGATTGATATTGTAGATG
>JBHALC010000047.1:0-2785 GCA_041827565.1 Erysipelotrichaceae bacterium | reverse complement strand
AGATGCATATACACCAGCAACAAGAACACAATACCAAAATGTATACCATGAATTATTAAAATTAAGAGATAAAGAAAACTTAACAATTGAAGAAGTAAATGAGAAAACAGAATTAGTTAAAGCCGCTACACAAGCATTAGTAATCAAACGCGATACTGCACTTGTTGTTCGTACGAGTGGTTCTCAAGAAACAGCAGGAGAAAATGGTAAAATTATGAATGCATTTGATGGAAATTTAAGTACAATTTGGCACTCTAAATGGAGTGAAATTGCTGTGAATAAGCCAATTACAATTTTCTTTGATGGAGCACCAGAAATTACAAAATTCACTTATGTTCCTAGAACAAGTGGTTCAAATGGTGACATTTTAGAATACAAACTTGAATTGGTGACAGATACTGGTGAAAGAAAAACATTTACTCAAGTATTACCAAGTACAAAAGTACCAAAAGTATTAGAATTTGGTGCACCAATTAAAGCTCGCTTTGCATACTTTACTCCAATTAGAACATTAGGAAATCCAGCAAATACTTATGCGTCAGCTGCCGAATTAATCTTTACAGTACCACCTGTACAAGAAGTTGAGGTAGATGAAACTCCATTTACTAAATTGTTGAATCAATTATCACCAGAAAAAGAAGCTGAGATTTTAGAAAAATACAACGAAGTAAAATCTAAAATAGGGGTAAATGATGAAATTGTAAGATACTATGCTGAAGAAAAATTAAATGAATATCGTGGAACAGTTGCGTTTGAAAATCCAAATGGAAAAGTAGAGTCTAAAGAAAATAAATTAGATCGCAACTTAAAATTAAATGTAGACGAAATTAGTGCAAGTGATAAAGAAAAATTAGTAGATATCTACTTTACAAACGATAATAATGAAAAAGTAGAAGTAAGAGATGGAGAGTTTGAAGTTACTTTAGATGTTGGTGAAAATAAAGTAGCAGATAAAGTGTATTTTATTGACCAAGATACTAAAACAGTAGTAGATGAAAGTCCTCGTCAAAATGGTACAAAAGTTACATTTACCACTACACACTTCTCACACTATGCAATTGCATTTAAAGAAAGTAAACCTGCAGACCCAATTAAACCTGAAAAACCAGAACAACAAGATGTTAAACCTCTTGCACCAAATCAATCGCAGGAAAGAGTTAAACCAAACACAAATGCTAAGAAAGATACAGATACTTCTGATTCTTCAAATGTTGCATTTGCTACAGTAATTGGAATGATTAGTTTATTAGGTTTAGTATTCTTATCAAGAAAAAGAAGAATAAAATAGGTTTAAAAATTTGGCCCTTAATGATTTAAGGGTCTTTTTTTTGTTAAAATAGTGAAAATTTTAAAAAAAAGTTTAATATATTAAAGAAAACTACATTTTTTGTCTTTTTTTTATTAAAAAAATAGTGTATAATAAAAATGTAATGGAGGTAAGAATATGATTAAACCAATTGTTTCAACAAGTGATACTAGTAATACTACATTAATGTTGATTTTATTAATTGCAACTGGAGTTGTAATTGTTGGATACTTAATTTACTTCTTAATTAAAAAAAATAAAAAGAAATAATGGCAAAACTGAGAGGTAAAGTACAAATGAATACTTCTTTTCAAACATTAGTTGGAAAAGATTTTGTGGATAATGTAATTGAAAATGAAGTAATTGAATTTGAAAGAGTAAAAAAAATTAAAGAGGGGTATGCTTCTAAACTTGTAAGAATTATCGAAAAAAGTCAAAATAGAGTACAACCGATTTGTCCTGTATATGAAAAATGTGGTGGATGCCAAATGTTGCACCGTAGCTATGAATCACAAAAAGAAATAAAAAAGGTTCAAATGATAAATGCAAGTAAGCATCTTAATTTGAAAGTTTATGATGTAGTAGGAGAGGAACCATATTTTTATCGCAATAAATTAATTGCCTCATTTGGTAAAAAGAATGGTAAAACAATTTGTGGTTTATATAGTACATATTCACATGAATTGGTTGAAATTAAAAAATGCTATTTACATGATGAAATAGGGGATGAATTAATTTCTAAAGTTTTAAAAGTAATAATTGACTTAAAGATTCAACCTTATAATGAAGATCGTAAAACAGGTTTTATTCGACATGTTATTGTTCGAAGAGCAGTAAAATTAAATCAAAGCATGATTACACTAGTTGTGAGTAATAAAGATAATAAATTATTAAATTTAATTAAAAACAAACTTTTACAAATATGTAGAGTAGAGTGTATTGTTGCAAATATTAATAATCGTTCCACAAGTATATTATTAGGAGAACAAGAAATCATTTTACATGGTAAAGGATATATTCAAGATGAGTTATGTGGATTAAAATTTAATATTTCATCTAAATCTTTTTATCAAATTAATCATACACAAACAGAAAAATTATATGAAAAAGCAATTAAATTAGCGAATTTAAAATCAACTGATACAATAATTGATACTTACAGTGGTATTGGTACGATAGGCTTTATTTTAAGCAAGTATGTAAAACATGTTTATAGTGTTGAATTAAATAAAGATGCTAGTAAAGATGCAATAATTAATGCTAAATTAAATCAATTAAAAAATGTATCGATTATTAATGATGATGCAACAAAATATATGCAAAATTTAGCTAAAACAAAAATGAAAATAGATTGTGTTATTATGGATCCAACTCGAAGTGGAAGTACCAAAGAATTTATGGATAGTTGTAAAGCGTTAAATGTAAATAAAATTGTTTATATTTCATGTAATCCATTAACACAAATTCGTGATTTAGAGT
>JBHALC010000046.1:0-9647 GCA_041827565.1 Erysipelotrichaceae bacterium | reverse complement strand
TACAATCATTTTAAAGTATTATCGTGAAAATATTGAATTAAAGTATAGTGATATTAAAGTTCAATATCAGGGGTTATTAAATAAAAAAATAGTGATTATATATGAAAATAAAAAATATCGTATTTATCGTATAGATTATTTTAATTTAAAATCTATTTTTAATGAAATAGAAAGGAGGATTTTATGTTATTCTGGCTTATCGTAATTGGTGGTGCAATTTTATTAGAAGTGGGAACAGTTCAACTTGTAGGACTACCATTTGTGTTTGGAGGGATTGCAGCATTAATAGCATATTTATTACATGTTGATGCAACTATGCAATTAATTGTGTTTATTGTAATTTCGATTTTATCGCTAGTGCTACTTCAAGTCTACTTTAAAAAGAAAGTTGTGCCTAAGCCTACTTCAACTAATTTAGAATTATTAATTGGAAAAAAATTAATTGTATTGGAATATGATGCTTTAACTAAAAAAGGAAGCAGCAAAGTAAATGGTGTTAATTGGACAATTAGAAGTGATGAAGTATGTAACATAAATGATATTGTGTATATTAAAAGTATTGAAGGAACAACATTAGTTGTTGGAAAGGAAAAATAATATGGAATTTTTAATTGGTACTGCGTTTATTGTAGGGATTATTGTTTTAATTTTAGTTTCATTAGTTAAGATTGTAAATCAATCTGAAGCTTATGTAATTGAAAGATTAGGAGCTTATCAAGGAACGTGGGGAACTGGAATTCACATTTTATTACCGTTTGTGGATCGTATTGCTAAGCGTGTTTCATTAAAAGAGCATGTTGTAGACTTTGCTCCGCAACCAGTTATTACGAAAGATAATGTAACGATGCAAATTGATACAATTGTGTATTTCCAAGTTACAGATGCGAAATTATTTACTTATGGAGTTAATAATCCAATGATGGCAGTAGAGAGTTTAACAGCAACAACATTGCGTAATATTATTGGGGATTTAGATTTAGATTCAACTTTAACTTCTCGTGATATTATTAATACTCAAATGCGTTCAATTTTGGATGAAGCAACAGACCCTTGGGGAATCAAAGTAAATCGTGTTGAGGTTAAAAACATTGTACCTCCAAGAGAAATTCAGGATGCGATGGAAAAACAAATGAAAGCAGAGCGTGAAAGACGTGAGGCAATTCTTCAAGCTGAAGGTAAGAAAAGTTCTGAAATTTTATTAGCAGAAGGTGAAAAATTAGCAACAATTTTAAGAGCTGAAGCTAAAAAAGAACAACAAATTAAAGAAGCACAAGGGCAAGCAGAAGCAATATTATTAATTCAAAAAGCTTATGCAGATTCTTTAACTTTATTATCAAATGCTGAAATTAATGAAAATGTAGTTAAATTAAAAGGATTTGAAACAATGGAAAAAGTTGCGGATGGTAAATCTACTAAAATTATTATTCCAAGTGAATTACAAAATTTAGCTGGAACGATTACTGCTGCAAGTGAATTCTTTAAGAAAGATTAATAGTTTAAAACAACATCTCTATTAGAGGTGTTGTTTTAGTAACAAGATGTGAAAATATCACTATAACTTGGGAATGGGTAATTTTCTTTAGACATGATTTTTTCAGCTGAGTCAATATATTGGCGTAATTGACTACGAGAAATCATTAAATGATTTTGAGCATAGAATGCTTTTTCTTTATCATCACTAATTGATTTTAGAGTAACTAATTCTTGTTCTACCAAATCTGCTTGATTCGCAATTGTATCGATAAGTTGCGATAGTTGCTCAATTTTTACTGTATAGTATTTAGTTGGTGCAAGTTGATTTGTTTGGCTGATTGCATATAATTCTTTAGCCATTGCAGGTAAAATTTCTTTACGAGTCATTTCTAATAGTGTAAATGATTCCATTCTAATTTTTTTATGGTGTTGTTCGTAAAGAATGGTAGCTCTTGCTTCTAGTTCGTGTTTTTTAAAGACATTATGTTCTTCAAATAATCGTATTGTTTCTTTAGAAACAAATGATTCGATTGAATCAATATAATGTGGAATATTAGGTAAACCGCGCTTTTGTGCTTCTTCAATCCACTCTTGAGAATATCCATCTTTTGAGAATAAAATTCGTTCATGTTTTTTAATGATTTTTCTACAAATCTTAATGGATTCTTCTCGAATATCTTGAATATATTTAATGTTTTCAAGTTGGTCTGCAATTTCCTTTAAACTATCAGCAATGATTGTACTAATTACAGTGCTTGTAGTTGCAGCTGAAAGCGAAGAACCAAGCATTCTAAATTCAAATTTATTTCCAGTAAAGGCAAATGGTGAAGTTCGATTACGATCTGATGTGTCTTTAGGGATTAGTGATAAATTTGATATTGCAATAGGTGTAGTATTAATATCTTGAATTAAGTTTTCTCCTTTTTTTAATTGCATTAAAATAGATTCAATATGATCTCCTAGGCAAATTGAGATAATTGCAGGTGGAGCTTCACTTGCTCCTAATCGATAATCATTATTTAAGTTACTACTTGCCATTCTTAGTAAAGTAGCGTGTTGGTCAACGGCTTTAATAATTGCACACACAAATAGTAAGAAACGAATATTTTCATGTGGTTTATCTCCAGGTTCTAATAAGTTTTGTCCATCATCACAAATTAATGAAAAATTATTATGTTTACCAGAACCATTTACTCCTTTAAAGGGTTTTTCGTGTAAAATACACACAAAATTATGTTGATCTGCCACTTGTCGCAAAGTGTTCATAATTAATTGATTTTGGTCGACAGCAATATTGGCATCAGAGAAAATAGGGGCAATTTCAAATTGTCCTGGTGCAACTTCATTATGCTCCATTTGAGCATAAATTCCTAAACGATATAATTGTAAGTTTACTTCACGCATAAATTTTCTTACACGGGTAGGAATATTTCCAAAATAATGATCAGATGTACTCTGGTCTTTAGGGGGTAAATTTCCAACTAATGTTCTTCCTGTATTCAGTAAGTCTAATCGTTTTTGTGCAATTTTCTTATCAATTAAGAAATATTCTTGTTCCAATCCGGTATTCATGATTACCCGTTTAACATCTTTTTCTTTAAAACTATTTACGATTCTTGTAGCTTGTTTACTTAAAGCATCCATTGCTTTAAGTAAAGGGGCTTTTTTATCTAGTGTTTCACCATTATATGAAACAAATACGGTTGGAATGCATAATACATTATGTAGTACAAAGGCAGGACTACTGAAATCCCAATATGTATATCCACGAGCCTCAAAGGTTGCTCTTAACCCCCCACTGGGAAAACTTGAAGCATCTCCTTCTCCTTTAACTAAGGATTTACCACTAAAACGAGCAATAGGTAATCCATCTTTATTTCTACCTAAAAATGATTCATTTTTTTGTGCGGTTAATCCATTCATTGGATGAAACCAATGAGTAAAATGGGTTGCTCCTAATTCCATTGCCCATTCTTTCATAGCATGAGCGATAGCATCAGCACTTTGAATATCTAAAACTCCTTCTTTTTTTACTGATGTACGCCATTTTTCATAGATTGGTGAAGGTAATTTTCTTTTCATTACTTCCTCACTGAATAAATATTTACCAAATTCTTCAAAATCATGATGCATAAAATTAATCCTCCTACTAATATTTTAAATTTTTTTAAGAAAAATCGCAAATATTTTTATATTTTAATATCAAAAATAAAAATATAATATGATATTTTAAATTTTTTTTAATAAAAATACTAAAAAAACATTTTTTCAACAAACTGTACTACTTTATTGATACAAACGTTGACTTCATAATTAAACTGTGTTATTATATTAATACAGATATAAAAAGAGAGGAGGATTAGATGGAAAAAAATGAAAAAAAACAGTTATATTCAAGTATTGTTGATCAAATTATTGAGTATATTGCTTTAGGAGTATTTGAACAAGATACAATGATTATAAGTGTTCGTTCATATGCTAGTAGTTTAGGTATTAATCCCAATACAGTTCAAAAGGCTTATCAAAAGCTAGAGGAATTAGGGCATATCATATCTTATCCTAAAAAAGGATCTTTTGTGAAGGATGTGGAATTTACTAAAAAAACATATCAGAAAATGTTGTTAACACATTTTAAAAATATTGTAAAAAAAATTAACTATTCTGATTTAGAGCAGTCTGAATTAATCGAAATTATTAATACTATTTATGAAGGAGGAATTGAAGATGAAAAAAATAATTAGCTTATTATTAATACTATTTTTAGTAGGATGTAATTCTAATATTGTTAATTTACAAGAAGTAAAGGAAAATCATCAAAAATTGAATTCGATATTGCTACAGAGTGAGATTCATGCGGATAATCGTGTTATTGAAATAGAAGCAGTCGTGATAAACCGTAATGAGATGAGTGTGCATAATAAAACAGAAGAGATTAAAAATTATATAAAAGACCAAAAAGTATATGAATTTAAAGAAAATAAATGGAATGAACTTTCAGAAGTAAAATTAGATAAATATCATGTATTACATGATAATTTAGAGATGAAATCTTTACTTGAATTTATCATGAAAAATGAACAGGAAGTTATTAAGAAAAAAGAAAAGGATGTTGTGATTTTAGAGTGGTCTAAAAAAGAAATAGAAGATATGAATTTTAATAATTTACTACGAACTTTAATTTTTAAAGATCGTTTATATATTAAAGATAAAATTATAAATCCAAAAATTAGAATTGAAATTAAAGATAAATATATTCAATTTGTAGAATGTAGTGGCAGTACAGAAAATGAGATGTCTAAAGGTAAAGTTCAAATAAAATTAAAACAATATAATGAAGATTTTTCATCCAAAATGCAATTAAGGGGGTAAGAATATGCTACAAATAAAAAGTTTAAGTAAAAGCTATGCCAAAGATAAGTTTGCAATTAATGATTGTAGTATTCATATTGAAAATAATAAAATTTATGGATTATTAGGAGAAAATGGAAGTGGAAAAACAACGCTTTTAAGATTAATTGCGGGTGTATTAAAGCAAGATAGTGGAATCATTGAGTTTCAAAATCAATTTGTGTATGAAAATCCAACTGCAAAACAAGAGATTATATTTGTGAGTGATGATTTATATTTTGAAAATAAAGCAACACTAAAAAAACTAAAAAAAGAATATGAAATATTTTATCCTAACTTTAATCAAGATCGTTATCGTCAATTACTTCAAATTTTTAATTTAGATGAAAATAAAGAGATTACGACTTTTTCAAAAGGAGGTAAGCGTCAAGCAGCATTAGTTTTAGGGTTATCTATTGATTGTCAATTATTTTTAATTGATGAAACTTTTGATGGTTTAGATTTAAAAGTTCGTTATGATTTAAAGCGTTTCTTAATGGGATTGATTGAAGAAAAGGAAGAATTTAGTGTAATTATTTCCAGTCATAATTTATTAGAATTAGAAAATATATGTGATGAAATTTTAATTTTAGAGGATGGAAAATTAATTGTTCATTCTAATTTAGAGGACTTAAAAACAAAAATTTGTCGTGTAAATGTTGTGTTTAATCAAGGATTTGAAATGGAGTTAGATGTAAAATATCATGAATCTAATGGTAAAATCCAGACATTTATTATTCAAGATAGTGAAGAAAATATTGATGAATACTTATCAAAATTAGATTTAGTATTTTATGAAATTTTACCTTGTAGTTTAGAGGAAATCTTTGTGTATGAGATGAAAGGAGGTAGAATTAATGAATAGAGAATTAGCTTATTTTAAACAGTTGTTTTTTAAAAATATTCAGTTATTATTTTTATCTTTTATTGTGTTTTTGATTGCTTTTTCAAATGTGATAGTTTTCTTGGCATTAGGAACAATATTGATTTTAATATTGATTATTGTAGTCGTTTTAGTTATGATGGATTATCAATATCGTCGTTATTCTATTGATTTTTATTATGCACTACCTATTACGAGAATAAAAATGTTCTGGATTCATGCTATTACAGCATTACTATATCTTTTAATTCCATGTATTGCAGCAATATGTATTCTTTTTCCAATGTATATTCATACTTATTTTTTTAAAGAATTAATATTTGTTGTGCCAATATTAACTACAAGTGTCTTTGCTTTAATTGCGATTACAGCGTTCTCTAATTCGAGAGTAGACAGTGTGTTATTATGTCTTCTTTATCCAATTATTGTAATGGTTATTTTTACTTCATTGTATACTTTGTTATCTTCTCATTATTTATATGGATTAGATATTGGAACATTAGCGTTATTAGATTATATTCGAGTATTTTTCACATTGACGAGTGCATCAATCTTAAATTTTCCAAAACAGTTATTAGTATATTCAATCGGGTTTATATTCCAAATTGCAACTTGGATTTTAATATCAAATTATTTTGTGAAGCGAAGAAAAGTAGAACATGCAGGAGTAGGAAATTTAGAATTAAGGCGTTATCAATATGTAAGGGTAATTGCAACTTTTGTAATGTTTTTAGGGTTTGCAGCAGTATATTATGGTCATTATAGCAATGTAAGTCAGTTTGTAATTCGCAATGTTAAAGATTACTTCCAGTTTATGCTCCACTATATAAAAGTTCAATTTGGTAATATTTTACTTGGATTTATCTTTTATCTGATAGTTTCTGTTATTGTGCAAAGAAAAGTAGATAAGATATTAAAGCATATTGTACATTATTGTTTAATTTTAATTAGTTTTTTATTCATTTTTTCTTCAGCTACAGTAGTGAAAAAAATAGTATTTGAAGATAAAATGCCAAGTCAAATTAGTAGAATAAAATTTAGGTATGAGTATGAGTATTTAAAAGATGACTTTCTTCCAAGAATTATTTCGTATAAAAATCATAAAATTATACCAGAAGAATTTACTTTTGAAAGTGAAGAAGTAAAAGCAGAGACAGTGAAATTACATCAAAGTTTATTGAATAATCGTGTATATAATATTGAAGTAGGTACAAGACTTGAAATTATTTATAATCCAAATTCACCTCTTAAATTAAAAAGAGCTTATCATGTAAGAGAATCAGATTTACATGCTTTTGCTAAAGTATTAATGGATCCGAAAGGAGAATTTGGAAATCGAATCTTTACTTTAGTTAATAAATCGAATAATACAGCATTTAGTTATAAAAATAAATCTAAAAAAATAAAAATAGAAGAAAAAGAAAAATTAAATCGATTTATTGAACATTATTTAACTCATTTTAAACCTGATGCTCAAAATGGAAGATATGCCACTCGTGATATAGCAGTGTTAGATGTAGGGGATTATAAAATAGAGTTTACAGTTTATAACCATAGTGATTTAGAGTTAGAAATTGAAAAATTATTTTCATCATTAGAGTAGGAGGGTTATTATGAAATATATTATACATCGTATTAGATCAAATCTACAGTTAATGTTTATGATTTTTGTGGTGATGGGAATTTTCACATATCTTTCAGTTGATAATACAGTATTTATGATTTCTGCGAATATTTTAATGGGATTTTCAGTATTAATTACTCTTGGGTATCAATATGATAAAAAATCAACTGACTATGTTTATTCGTTACCAATTAGTAAAACTAAGTTATTTAGATACAACCAAATTGCAGGATATGTGATTTTAATTATTCCTGTTTTGTTTTGGTATAGTGTTCTAGCAATTTTAAGTGATTATACTTTTGGATGGTTTAGTTATTTTGCATTTATTGCTTCAGTAACATATACTTATTTAATATTTAGTTTAATTACAAGTTTATCTCATAATCATGTTGATACTATAATATTAATGATTTTCTATTATATCGTTCCTTTTATTGGGATTAAATATTCGATTCGTTTTTTACAAAGCACAGTATTAGGATTTCCTTTTTTACAACAACATGCGGATTTCTTGATTCGAATGACAACATTTTATATTAATTTAGATACGAGTATAAATTTATTTCATATGGTATTGTATTGGATTTGGTATATAGTGTGTGTAGGTGTTGTTTTAAAATTTACTTATTATTTTGTGAAGAGAAGAAAAGTAGAGTATAGTGGAGGAAACTTCCCTCATCCATTAATTTACACTTTTATTAAAGGATTAGTAATTTGGATTTATTTAATTGCTACAAATTATTCGATTCATGTAGGAGAAATAATAAGAAATAATTTTTCTTCTATTTTATTCGGGTTAATTTTATTTATTATTTTTACAGCAATTCAAAGGCGTAATATTCAAATTGTAATTTCTTCAGCAGTAAAATATATGGTGGTTGTAGTAATGTTTTTAAGCTCTTTATTTGTATTGGATTATGTAAAAACTAATTATTATGAAAACAAAATGCCATCGAATGTGATGGAGGTAGAGTTAGAGCTGGAAAATCAAGGTCTTAGGATTTATAATCGTTATACTAATGAAAATCTAATCCGTTTTAAAGAACAGGAAAATGTAGATTTGATTCAAAAAATTCATAAAAAGGGGATTGAAAGAAAACAAAAATTTTATTCACTTAATGACTCCCTTATGATTTCTTATCAAACAGGACAAATGTATCCTTTTATGCGAAGATATGAAATTACAAGTGAAATGGCATCGGATTTAAAGAAAGTATATCGTAGCTTAGAATTTAATAAAATTTGGGATTCATTATTTGAACAAGAGAAGAATGTACAAGTGTACCGACAAGGATCATTAAAAAAAGAATTTGTTCGTGAATTTAGTAGTAAACATTTAAAAGAATTGATTTTAAGTCGTTTTCTAAATTTAGAATATAATCTACCAAATCGATTTACTAATGAGTACTTTATAGATATTAAAGATTATCGTATTACAGTATATTTTGAGATTGAGTAAAAACTCAATCTTTTTTTTAAAACATATTGACAAATTTGTTTTTTAACAAGTATAATATTATAGGAAAATCAAAAAAAGGAGGAAAAAAATGACTAGTACAACTCAAAAAGAAACACTAAGTACATTTATTAATAAAATATTAAATGGTACTGCGATTGCTATTGTAGTTGCGTTAATTCCAAATGCAATTTTAGCTACATTATTTAAGCCTTTGGCAGAAAGTATTCCAGCGGCAGCAGACTTTTTAAGAATTTTACAAGTGTTTCAATTCTTTACGCCAATCATGGCAGGGTTCTTAATTGCCCAACAGTTTAAATTTACACCAATGCAACAAATTGCAGTAGGGGGAGCAGCATATATTGGTTCTGGAGCATGGACATTTGTGAATGTTGTAGCAAACGGAAACCCAACAGGGCTATTCCAATTAAAAGGAATTGGTGATTTAATTAATATGATGATTACTGTTGCAATTGCGGTTAAAGCAATTCAATTAGTAGGAAATAAATTTGGATCATTAAATATTGTATTATTACCAATTTTAATTGGTACAGGAATTGGGTATATTGGTTGGTTAATTTTACCGTATGTTTCAAAAATTACAGAGATTATTGGACAAGGAATTAATACATTTACTGTATTACAACCAATTTTAATGAGTATTTTAATTGCAATTTCGTTTTCGATTATTATTGTTAGTCCAATTTCAACTGTTGCAATTGGGATTGCAATTGGACTAAATGGATTATCTGCAGGTGCTGCTTCAATGGGAATTGCTGCTACAACTGCAGTATTAGTTTTAGGAACGATGAAAGTAAATAAAG
>JBHALC010000045.1:0-7801 GCA_041827565.1 Erysipelotrichaceae bacterium | reverse complement strand
TAACGCTAATACACAAGCAAAGAATAAACTGTGTCCTCCAGTAAAGAAGATGTTTTTTAATTTTGTGAAACGAGCAAACACTAAGTTCATTACGAATCCTAAAATTAAAACACTTGATACTACAAATCCATATTCTTTTTGTGCTAATGCTGTTGCTGCTTCTGGTGAAGCTACTACCCCTGTAATATTAAATCCTACTTGGAATAGTTTATTGAAGTTTTGTAATGCCCCAGACATTGCTGTAGCCCCAAGTCCAAATACTAAAAATCCAATAATTGTTTTAAAAGTTCCTGTCATTACCTCTGTTGAGCTTTTTCTTTGAGTAACAAGCCCAACAAATGCAACTAACCCTAATAATACAGCTGGGTTAGAAAATAAACTTACGATAAAAGCCATATTTCCCTCCTATTTCTTAGAATCTAAAAATTCTGTTAATTTTGTTAGAATTTCATTTTTATCCATAATATTCACAATACCAATTACTGTCTGTGGTACGCGTTGAGCTCTTAATTCTTCTGCTACATCAACTAAAGTAATTAATAACTCTCCATTAAATCCTGGAACTGCATCTAAAGATGCATGTTCAATTGTAATTGGTAATTGATTTGAAGATACTACATCTTGTACTCTAATTTTAAGCATTAAACTAGAACCTACTCCAGCTCTACATGCTATCAGTGCTTTATACATTATTTTTTCCTCCTATATAATCCACTACTTCTTGTGGAACTTTTGCATTATCTAAAAACTCTAAAAAAGATTCATCTTCTAAATATCCAACTAATTCACTTAATAATTCTAAATGTGAAGAAGAATCAATCGCTGATAAGCAAAAAACATATTTTACCGGATCATTTTCAACATGATTAAAACATACACCTTCTTTTAATACTGTTAATGATAATCCAATTTCTTTTGAACCAAATCCTACTGGAGCATGTGGCAATGCCACATTTTTAGTAATCACAATATACGGTCCAATTTCTTTAACAACTTCAATCATTTTTTCAATATAAGTTTCTTCAATTTTAGAAGCATCCATTAGTGGTTTGGCCGAAACACGAATGACTTCTTCCCAAGAAGAAGCGAATACTTGTAGTTGAATCATTTCTTTTGTTAGCAATTCTTTTATCAACTCGAGTTCCTCCTTTGAAGTTTTGTATACGTATATAACTTACACCTTTATTTTAACAAAACCCTTTTAAATTGTAAATATGATTTTAGTCCTTAAATTGTACTCAATAGTACTATCCTAAAACAAAAAAAGAACTCAACTAAATGAGTTCTTAATATTAAATTTGGTGCATCTGACAAGACTTGAACTTGCACAAGAATACTCTTACGACCCCCTCAAGATCGCGTGTCTACCAATTCCACCACAGATGCATTTATTTAAGTATCACTACTTAAATAAATTTTTGAATTTTGTAAATGGATTATCTTTAATGTCTGATCTAACTTTTTCAAGTTGTTTCCTAACATTTCCTGATAAGTTTTTAGGTGTTTCTAGTTTCACAATTACATACTGATCTCCAGTTCCACGATTTGTTTTTACACCTTGATTTGCTAAACGAAGTTTCGCTCCATGTTGTGTTCCTTCTGGAATAGTTAATGTTACTTCACCATAAACTGTAGGTACATCAATCTTACATCCTAAAATTGCATCAATTGAACTAATTGGAACTTCAACATAAATATCATTTCCATCACGCTTAAAGTTTGGATGCGGTACAACACGAATCTCAATAATTAAATCTCCGTTTGGACCACCATTAATTCCTCTTTCACCACGATTTGGAACACGTAATGCTTGTCCACTTTGAATACCTGCAGGAATTTTCAAGTTAATTGTAACTTTCTTATTATTGTATCCCTCACCATGGCATTTATGACATTTATTTTTAATTTCTTTTCCACTTCCATGACAGTTTGGACATTCAGCTTCGCTCATTGCTATACCAAATGGGGTACGTTGTTGCTGTTGTACTCGTCCACTACCTTTACAACGGCTACAAGTTAATACATCACTTGCAGTTTCTCCACCATTTCCATGACAGTGATCACATTGCTCATCTACCCGAATCGTAATGTCCTGCTCTTTTCCTTTAATTGAATCCATAAATGAAATATCCATGTAACGATATGTATTTTCACCTTGCATTGGACCGTAATTTCTTGAACTACGAGATGAAAATCCTCCACCAAACATACTAGAGAAAATATCCTCAAATCCACCAAATCCACTGAATCCTTCAAATCCTTGGAAATTACCATTCATTCCCTCATGACCAAATTGATCATAACTTGCACGCTTATTACCATCAGATAAAACTTCATAAGCTTCATTAATTTCTTTAAATTTTTCTTCCGCTCCGGCTTCTTTATTCACATCTGGGTGGTATTTTTTAGCTAGTTTACGATAAGCTTTTTTTAATTCATCATCACTAGCATTTTTACTTACACCTAATATTTCATAATAATCTCTTTTTGCCATAACATCCCTTTCTATAAATCGATAAGATTCTAATTGCTTAGAATCTTATCTTATTTATTTTATTTTTCTTCAAAAGTTGCATCTACTACATCATCATTTTGTGATTGAGTATTTTCTGCTCCTTCTTGATTTTGGTACATAGAAGCAGATGCCATTTGAGCAGCTTGTTCTAATAATTCTAATTTACTTCTAATTTCATCAATGTTGTTTTCATCTAATGCTTTTTGTAAATCATCTCTTAATTTTTGTGTTTCTTCTTTTTGTTTTGCATCCATTTTATCTCCAGAATCTTTAATTGCGTTGTCGATTTGGTTAATAAATGCTTCTGCTTTATTTTTCAATTCTACTTCTTCTTTACGTTTGTCATCTTCTGCTTTGTGTTCTTCAGCTTCTTTTACCATTCTTTCAATTTCTTCATCACTTAATCCTGAAGAGTTAGAAATTGTAATTGATTGAGATTTTCCTGTTCCTTTATCACTTGCAGATACATGCACAATTCCATTTACGTCAATATCAAATTTAACTTCAATTTGAGGAACTCCACGTCTTGCTGGTGCAATTCCATCTAATTTAAATAATCCTAAAGTTTTATTATCACTTGCCATTGGTCTTTCTCCTTGTAACACGTGAATATCTACTGCAGGTTGGTTATCTGCTGCTGTAGAGAAAATTTGAGATTTAGAAGTTGGAATTGTAGTATTTCTTGGGATTAATACTGTCATTACACTTCCCATAGTTTCAATTCCTAATGATAATGGTGTAACATCTAATAATAATACATCTTTAACATCTCCAGAAATAACTCCTCCTTGAATTGCAGCTCCCATTGCAACTACTTCATCAGGGTTTACAGATTTATTTGGTTCTTTTCCTAATTCATTTTTAACTGCTTCTTGAACAGCTGGAATACGAGTAGACCCCCCAACTAATAATACTTGGTGAATATCTAATTTAGTTAAACCAGCATCTTTTAAAGCTTGTTTTACAGGAACGATTGTTCTTTCAACTAAGCTACGAGTCATGTTGTCAAAGTTTGCTCTTGTTAAAGTTGTTTCAAAGTTAATGTTTTGTGTTAAGAACGGTAAAGAAATTTGTGCAGTTGTAGCTACAGATAATGTTTTTTTCGCTTTTTCTGCTTCTTCTTTTAAACGTTGCATTACCATTGTTTGATTTGATAAATCTTCACCATGTTCTTTTTTAATTTCTGATAATAACCAGTTTACAACAACATTATCGAAGTCATCTCCTCCTAATTTGTTGTCTCCAGCTGTTGCTAAAACTTCAAAAGTTCCATCTGCTAACTCAAGAATAGAAACGTCAAATGTTCCTCCTCCTAAGTCATATACTAATACTTTTTGTTCTACATCTGTTTTATCAATTCCATATGCTAAAGCTGCTGCTGTAGGTTCGTTAATAATACGCTCTACTTCTAATCCAGCAATTTTACCAGCATCTTTTGTTGCTTGACGTTGTGCATCATTAAAATATGCAGGAACTGTAATTACAGCACGAGTTACACTTTCACCTAAATATGCTTCTGCACTTGCTTTTAAATCTTGTAAAATCATTGCAGAAATTTCTTGTGGCGAATATTGTTTTCCATCTAAACTTACTTTTTCGTTTGTTCCCATTTTACGCTTAATTGAGATTACCGTTTCTTTATTTGTTACAGCTTGTCTTTTAGCCACATCCCCTACAATACGATTTCCATTTTTATATGCTACTACTGATGGTGTAGTACGATTTCCTTCTGCATTTACAATAACTTTAGCTTCATTTCCTTCCATTACTGCAACACAAGAGTTTGTTGTTCCTAAGTCAATTCCAATAATTTTGCTCATTTTATTTTCCCCCTTAATTATTCACTAACTTTTACTAAAGATGCACGAATCACGCGATCTTTTAATTTATACCCTTTTTGTAATACTTCTAAAATTTGATTTGGTTCGATTCCTTCTTTTGCTTCAGTTAATAATGCTTGATGCACATTTGGATCAAATTCCCCTTCATTATTAATTTCTTCTACACCTTCATTTACTAATGCTGCAAACAATTGATCTTTCATCATTGTAATTCCAGTTTTTAGTTTTTGAAATTGTTCATCCTCACTTTCTAATTGTAATGATCGATCTAATGTATCTAATACAGGTAGAATTTGATTTAAGAAATCTTGAATACGATATTTCTTTTGATTTGCAGCATCTGCTATTAATCTTTTCTTTGTATTTTCTGTATCTGCATATGCTTTATAATATGCATTTTTCGTAATTTCTAATTCTTTTTCTAATTCTGCTACTTTTTCTTGAAGCAATTCTGTTTCTGTTTTTTCAATCACTTCTTCTACTTCTTCTTTGATTTCATTTGTTTCCATTACTACCTCCTACGATATAACGTTTCTAATTGATTTGCAACATATTCAATTAATGATATGACTTTGTTGTATGGCATTCTAGTTGGTCCTACAATCATTAATTGCCCTTTATCATGCTCATTCATACTAAATGGGCGGGATACAATACTTAAATCACTAATTTCAAAATCATGCTCAGTTTCACCAATGCGAACATTTAATGATTCATTGTAATTACTTAACTCTCTCCATACATTACTATTTTCCATTAATTCCATAAACTTTCTCATCCGCTCAATATTTTCAAATTCAGGTTGATATAGCATATTCGTTTTTCCTGAAGTATAAACTGTATCTAACTTATTAAATTTAAGGAATGCATTCATCATCGCTTGAAATAAAATTTCATATCGATTACTTGTATGTTGTAATACAGGTTTTAATTTTTCTAATTCTTCACTTAAATCGCAAATTAAAGTACCTCTTAAATTTTGATTTAATACCTTGCAACAATTCTGAATATCATTGATGTCAATGCTTTCTTCAAAAGTAAAACTTTTATGCTCAGTATGTCCATCATCTGAAATAAATACCGCAGTCGCATTTGTGTCTGAAATCGGGAAAATTTGGATGTGTGCAAGGCGCGCATGTTTTGCATCACTTCCTAATACAATAGATGTCAGAGAAGTCATTTCACTTAATACTCGACAACTTTCTTTCATAATTTCTTCATTACTTAATTGTCGAGAATTAAAGATTTCATTTAACATCTCTACTATTTCATCATCTAACTCTCTTTCCATTAAATTTTCTACATAATAGCGATACCCTTTATTCGATGGCATCCTGCCTGAAGAAGTGTGTGTTTTTTCTAATAAATTTAATTCTTCTAACACTGCCATTTCATTTCTCAATGTAGCACTAGAATATTTCACTTCTAACAGATTCATTAAAAGTTTACTCCCAACTGGCTCTGCTGTTTTAGTAAACTCATCAATAATTGTTTTTAAAATCATTTTTTGACGATTCGTTAGCATAGAAACCTCCTTGTTAGCACTCTTTATTCCTGTATGCTAATATTATACTACACTATTTTTAGCACTGTCAACTTTAATGTGCTATTTTAATAAAAAAGCCGTACATTTTTGTACAGACTTTTATTTAATATATCTTGCTTCTTTTAAGCATTCTTTAGTGGTATAAATCACACTTAGTGTATTATTTTCAATCGAAAATGATATTCCTTCTGTTTTATCATTTAATTTATATTCTCCTGTAAATGTTGATTTTGTTTCATTTACTTTTACTTCACTTAATTTTTGAATAAAAACATCACTAACTGTTGCATCACAGGCAATATGAATATTTGCACTATAGTCTTCATTAATCACAAATGAAGTGGTATCCCCATTTGTTTGTGAGTGATATTTACCAAATAAATTTGTTTTTGGTGTTGGCTGAGGATTTCTAGCAGCTTCTTCTTTTTTCTTTTCTGCTTCTTTTTCTAGTTTTTTCTTTTCTTCTTCTGCATTTTTAGCTTCTGCCTCACGATTTTTTTCTGCTTCTGCTTGTTGTTTTTCCAAATTTTCTTTAGTTGCATCTGTTGTATTTGCCACTAATTTTAAATTTTTATTTTGTAATTCATTATTTTTAAGTGTAAAATCAAAATTAAATTTTATTCCTTTTAAATTTAATTGATATAAAGTAACTGGTCCATTATATTCATAAACTTGACGAATATTAATTCGTTCATTTTTTTGAACTGTTATATTAATATCATTACTTGGAGTTAAATTGTTCAAATTAAAATTTGAAGACTTAACCTCTATTGGTTCATTCCCTTTATTCCAAACACTAGTTGAAACCTCAATCATTGTCTTATCTTTTTCTTTTGAAAGTGTAGTTGAAATAATACGAGTTACAATATTATTACTTTCTAGTGTATCACTATATCCACCACTTTGTTTAGATTTTGGTGATAGTATAACTGTAAGAATAATTAATAAAACAATTGTAATCGATCCAACTAAAATTGCAATATTTCTTTTTCGATTAAACATCTACTTTTTCCATAAATGCTCTGGATATTCTTTATTATCAATTAAAGCTTTAATTCCAGCTTTTACTTTCTCTTTATCTGCTTGATATGTAACTCCAAACCATTTTGCATTTGATACGATATTTTCTACTTCAATTCCTTTTTCTTTCATTAATGTATCAATTGCTAAAGGAATAAAGTATTCAGATTTTACATCACTTGGATCTAATGTATCTAAAAATTCTTTGAATCCTTCATTATATAAGTAATCTACAAAACTTACTGGTAATCCCCACATGTTCATTGAAACAGGTGAGTTTTCATCTAATGGATACCATACGTCATTTTCAAAATATGCTACTTCTCCATTAATTCTCTCAATTTTTGTACGTTCTGTTACTCCTGTTAATTTACCATTTGCTACTTCACATACTCCACGAGCAACACTTCCATGTTCTGTTAAAGTGTTTTTTAATACATAACTAATAATTGAATATCCTTCTGGATTATTTTTTAAGAAATGATATAATTTTTCAAATGATTCATATCCATAAAAATCATCTGCATTAATCACTCCAAATGGTGCATCAATCGCTCCATAACAACATCTTAAGGCATGAGCTGTTCCCCATGGTTTTTGTCTTTCAAAATGATATCCTTCTGGAATCTGATCTACACTTTGGAATACATAGCTAATTTCTAAGTCTTTTGGTAATTTAGATACTAAAGCTTCTTTAAAATCTTCTTCTATTTCTTTTTTAATAATAAATAGTACTCGTTTAAATCCTGCTTTAATTGCATCAAAAATAGATAATTCTAAAATAATTTCTCCATTTGGTCCAATTGGATCAATTTGCTTTAGACCTCCATATCTACTTCCCATACCTGCTGCTAATACTACTAAAATTGGTTCTTTCAT
>JBHALC010000044.1:0-2733 GCA_041827565.1 Erysipelotrichaceae bacterium | reverse complement strand
TTAAATTATCTTCAACAAGTATGAGTAAATATATTGGTTCAATTTTCTTAGGATTATTCACAATTATGCTTTTAATTACACTTGGAGCTGCAACATTTGCGATGGTAATACTGAAAGCTAATATTAGTCAAGTTATTTGGCCAGTTATAAATGCAATGTTGTATTTTGGAATATCAATTATGATTTTATTTATGGTATTTTCAATTACAAGTAGTGAAGATATAGTAATGGTAGTTTCTAATGCTTTAGGTGTATTACTAGTGATGATATCTGGAAGCTTCTTCCCGTTTGAATTTATACCTAAACCAATTCAAATGATTGCCAAGTTATTACCGACTTATTACTATAATCAGTTAGTAGTAGGATTTGACTTAAACTTTATCTTGATTCAATGTGCATTTTTACTAGTTTTTAGTTTAGCAACAGTAAATATTTTAAAATATAATAAAGTAAGATGATTTTGTAAAAAGTCATCTTTTTTATGTTATAATGTAATAGAAAAAGAGGTTAATAGGAGGTGAATTATGAAAAAAGCAGTAATTTTATTATGTTTTATTTTAGTTGGTTGCAAATCAATTCCAGTTACTAATCAATACCAATATGAAAAGATAATTGAAGGTAAAGACTTAGATTGGATTGGGCAAAATGAAAAAAAATACTACTTCCAACAAGATCATAGAGTTTTTGCATTAGATAAAAAAACATTACAAGAAAGAAAAATCGATCTTGTATTACAAGAGAAAGAGCATTCTTATATATTTGATTATAATGGGAAGCAATATTTACGAATTTCAAATGGAAAAGATTTAAAAGTATTTGAAGGATTAAATAAGGAAAAATTAGTTTGCGAAACCAATGTGGATATTGATCATACAAAATGTGATAATTTAAGAGAAGAATATCAATCAAAATCTTACCCTTTTAATCAAACTTTTAATACGATTTCTTTTCAAAACAAAGAGAAGCACTTTTTTGAAAAGATAGAGTCAGCAGAAATAATTGGTGATTACATATATGTATTATTTAATCATTATGAAAATTACAATATTTCTATTTTTGATTTTGAAGGAAATTTAAAAAATAAAATAGATAATTTACCACAAATAGCCCATTTTTACCATATTGATGATACAACTTTAATTGCTATTAATAGTACAATGAAAGATATTTTTATTATTGATATCGATCGTAAAACGGTGGAAAAAATGGATAAAATAGAAGGCAGTGTTTTTACAGTATCAGGGAGTAAAGTTGTAGAAGTGCATAAAGGAAATACTCTAGAAGTATTTCGTATTAAGAAAAAAAGTTAGAAAAACAAATTTTTTTTAAAAAAAAGTATTGTAAAGTCAAAATAAATAGAGTATAATGTAAGCGTAAACAGATTGAATAATCGGAGAGGAGAACAATATGGACAATCTGAGCTTATCTAGAAAAATTCTAGAGTTAGTAGGTGGTAAAGATAATATTTTAGCAGCTACAAACTGTATGACACGCTTACGCTTACGCATTAAAGATTCATCTTTAGTAAAATTAGATGAATTGAAATCATTAGAAGGGGTACTTGGGGTTGTAGAAGATGAAACGCTACAAGTTGTAGTAGGACCAGGTAAAGCTAAAAAATTAGGTGATATTTTTACAGGTGAATTACAAGTGAGTAAAGATCCACAAATTAGCTGGGAAGATAATAAAGCAGCTATAAAATCGAATATTAAGGATACACCAATTAAAAAAGCACTACGCACAATTTCAAATATTTTTATCCCATTAATTCCGGCTATTATTGCAGCAGGATTATTTAGTGGATTTGCGCAAATTATTGCTCAATTAGGAGCCAACAAAATTATTACTTTAGGACAAGATAGTCCTTGGGAATTAATTCGTTTATTCTTATCATTAGTATCAACTGGATTCTTAGGTTACTTCGCAATTTACACAGGAATTAATTCTGCGAAACAATTTGGTGCAACTGAAGCATTAGGGGGAATGCTAGGTGCAATGTCAATTGCAGCAGGAATTGTGGATATTTCTAAATTCTCAGGATTATATAATGTAAAAGTTCCATTAGAATCAATCTTAACAACTGGAAAAGGTGGAATTATTGGGGTTGTTTTAGGAGTTTGGATTTTAGCTAAAGTTGAAAAAACAATTCGTAAAAGAGTACCAGATGTATTAGATTTAATTGTAACACCAACATTAACGATGTTGATTACAGGAGCGTTATTTATTTTTGTGGTAATGCCAGTATCTGGATATGCTTCAGATTGGTTAGTAGGTGCGTTAAATGTGATTATTAATTCAGAAATTCCAGCGGTAAGAATTATTTCAGGATTTGTGTTAGCTGCAGTATTCTTGCCAATGGTATTATTTGGATTACACCACGGATTAATTGCAATTTACTCTGTTCAATTAGCTACATTAAAAGGAGTAACTTTATTCCCAGTATTAGCAATGGCTGGAGCTGGACAAGTAGGAGCAGCATTTGCAATTTACTTAAAAGCTAGAAAAGTAAACAAAAAATTAAAAGATGTAATTGTTGGGGCAATCCCAGCAGGAATTTTAGGGGTAGGAGAACCATTAATTTATGGGGTAACTTTACCTTTAGGTAAACCATTTATTACAGCAGGACTAGGAGCTGGATTTGGGGGAGCATTTGTAATGTTGATGAATGTTATGGGAACTGCTTGGGGGCCAAGTGGAGTAGTAGCATTACCATTAATGACAGCTGGACCTAAT
>JBHALC010000043.1:0-14544 GCA_041827565.1 Erysipelotrichaceae bacterium | reverse complement strand
TACTTGAGTAAATGTTTTTCTTTCACCAGTATCTGTCACCAATTCAAGTTTGTATTCTAAAATGTCACCATTTGAACCACTTGTTCTAGGAACATAAGTGAATTTTGTAATTTCTGGTGTTCCATCAAAGAAAATTGTAATCGGCTTATTCACAGCAATTTCACTCCATTTAGAGTGCCAAATTGTACTTAAATTTCCATCAAATGCATTCATAATTTTACCATTTTCTCCTGCCGTTTCTTGAGAACCACTCGTTCTAACAACAGGGGCAGTATCACGTTTAATTACTAATGCTTGTGAAGCGGCTTTAACTAGTTCTGTTTTTTCATTTACTTCTTCAATTGTTAAGTTTTCTTTATCTCTTAATTTTAATAATTCATGGTATACATTTTGGTATTGTGTTCTTGTTGCTGGTGTATATGCATCTAATCCTGAAACAAGCGTATTATTTAAGTTAATACGTAATAATTCTTGGGCAGTCATATCAATTTTTTCAATTTTTAAATTGTCAATAATGATATCAGCATAAGATCTAAAGTTGGCTTCATTTCCTGAATCTCCATTTGTATCTGCTGGTGTTCTTGTAGAAACAATTCCAAACCAACTATTTCCATTTTCACTTCCTTGTAATACAAATTCATAACGTTTAGCAGAAGTACTGTTTTTCCAAGTATTTTCTAATCCCGTATATTGCAATCCATCATCATATGGTTTATCACTCACTACAACTCCATATGTACCATCTGAACCAGCTTCATAGTCAAATGAAATACGGTAGAATTGATTTGGTTCAAATCGGAAATTATGTGGTACTGTTTGGTATAATAATCCATTTCGTGCCACTAATCCATTTGTTTTAAGTGACCATTTACCTGAAATAACATCACTAATTCGTTTATTATTCCATCCTCTTTGAGTGTATGGTTCATGTAATTCAGATAAGTGCGTACGGTTATCTTGAACACCTTCTACTCCTCCAATTACAAATGGGAAAATTCCTTGTGGAACTTCTTCAAAGTCTTGGAAGAATATTCCATTATTTGTATCATGTCCATTTGTGTACATTGTTGAGTTATTTTCAAAAATACGAATATCATCAAAGTATGTATAATCTGCTCCTGCTTCTCTTGCTAATGTTAATGTTACATTATCTACATTTGCTCCAGTTGTAAAGAATACATACATATTTTGGAATTTACTTTGTCCACCTAAAATCGTAGCATTTGCTGCTCTTGAGTTATGAGAATTTGCTTGTACATAGTTGTATGCAAGTGATTCTCTAGTGTAATTTGTAACTTCTTTTTCACCAGTATTTACTTTAATAATTGCTTTTCCTAAGCTTCTATTATCTACACCTACATAAGCAGCATAAGTTGTATTTGGTTTTAAATCAGTTAATTTTTGTGTTAATGAAACTGTAGCTTCATTATCTCCAATTCTTAACATGTCATTATATCCAACAGATTGAACTACACTTGCTTGTGAAGCATCTCCATTAATTGTCCAGTGTGCTAAGCTTCTTGAGTTAAATCCTGCATCATAAATATGCATTCCTTCACTCCATTTCACTGTTTTCTCTTGTTGTTCACCTTTATAAACAACATATGGTGTTAATGCTTTTAAGTTTAAGTTAATTCTTCCACTTTGAACAGGTACAACAGTTAAGTTTTCTTTTCCTAATGTTGTTAACTCGTATACTTTAACATCAGCAACATTCCAACTAGCTGGTAATTCCCAAGATGTACTTCCTTCTTCTGTATTGAAATAGTATAATTTCTCTTGATCTGCTGATAATTTGTTTCCATTCATATCCCAATTCCAAGGAATTAAGTATGCATTATTATCTAAAATCGTTTTTCCATTTAAAGTAATATTTCTTTGTCTATATCCTACATTATCTGGATCATTAGATTTACGAGTAATAATCACTTTATCATTTGCTTCGTTTACTAGTTGAACTTCCATTTCAGGTGTCCATAAGTAACTTCCTGCACTATCTGACATTCTTACTGGTGTTCCATCTGTCCATTTACTTACAGTATAGTGTTGGATGAATTTAGAAGGAATATTATTTTGGAATAAGTTTGTAATATATCCTTTGTAGTCACTTCTTCCTTGCCATCCTTCAAAGTCTTTCATATTATATCCACCTAGTAATGGATTAATTGCAGCCCCACCGTATGATTCATAATGTGCAACCCATGAATCTTTTTGGTGGTTACGGATGAAACGAGTAATAGCAGAGTTAATTCCTTTTAAGTCTTTTCCACCATAAGTTAAATCTGCTGCCCAGTGTTGGAATGTAGAGTCATACTCTCCGGCATATCCCCACTCAAGAGCAAGACGCCATCCTAAATCATTAATTTCTTTAGCAAGTTGTCTTGTTGGCCAAGCTGTGTTATCTCCAGATTGTCCATTACCCCAAACATCAACATAAATAAAGTCTAATCCTTCACCTAGTGAATCTTTTAAGTCTTTAAATCTTTGATATCGTCCATGTCCTAAATCATATAATGCATCGATATTAATTCCTTGGTCTAACCAGTTCCATCCATAACTAAACGCTCCAGTAGTAGCTTTTAATAATCGATCTTCACCAAAGTATTTAGATTCAGGATAAGTTTCAGAAGCATTAACGTGAATTCCTAATTTAGCTCCATATTCTTTTGCTTTAGCAATTAAAGTTTTAAAGTCTTCTACTCCACCTATTCTTCTACCAATATCAGCATAGTTTAAGTGTCCTGAGTCATGTCCTTCACTTCCATAACCTTTTAATAAAATAGATTGTCCTAAATTATCTGTATTTAATGCAATTTTCTTAATTCCATCTAGTGTCATTAAGAATGGGTTTTGCGCTTGAGAACTGAAGTTCATTGCAATACGATAAGCAACTAATTCTGGAACACTTTCCCATCCTTGAGGATTATTCATAATTTTACGATATTCAATCGCACCATCATTCCAGTCTACTTGACTATCATTATTTACATCTTTTGTGATTACTACTTTTGCTTGTGGTAAATCAAAAGTTCTTTCAGGTAATACTAATCCTTTATATGCTCTTTGGTAGAACCATGGAGAACTTAATAACCCCACATAATTAGTAGAACCATAAGTTTGTTTCGTTGAAGTTAAACGAGTAAAGTCGTTTGCTCCCCCTCCATAGTTGTATTGAGAGTTACTCCATACCCCTGCTGATAATTTGTCTGTAGACACAAATCCATACATAAATCCTTTTGCTAATTGTGCATTGAATGGATTTGTTACTTGTAAGTGCACATCTCCACTTCTTTGTGTAGCTGTAGACATTCTAGCTCCATCAAATCGAGGATTTGTTTCACCACTGTTTACTGTAACTAATGCGTTATCAGGGAATTCAATTAATCGAATTAATTTTTTAGTATCATCAATTTCTTGCTCAGCTACAACATTATTTCTGTTATTAATCTCTTTAATTTCATAGCTTAAAATATTATCTACTACTTCAACATGTAATTTTAATTCAGCATTAATTTTTTGTGCATCATTTACTACATCTAAAGTATAAATTGCTTTAGATTCGTTTACTTTTTCATAGCTTACTGTTGGAATAATTTCGATATCATTTACTTTAATCGTATTTACTTTTGATGGTTGTCCTTGTAATGTTTCTCCCCCTAATTCATAAGAAATAATACGTGGGAATTTTTGATCAATTTTAACTTTCATTTGAGCAGAAGTTAATACATCTTCTACAACTCCTTCATTATTAATTACTCCACCAGTGTCTTCTCCACCTGTTGGTCCAGATGGTAAATTTTCTTGGTTATCTGCTTTAACTGCAATTTTAGTAAATTGTGTTCCAAATGAAGCTAAACGAAGTCCTACACGTTTTGAATCTTTTAATGGATCAAGTTCAGTATTAAAGTTTTTCGTTACAAATAAGCTTGTCCCATCTAATGTTGCATTTAATTGTCCATCTGCTTTTAAACTTACATTTAATTCATATGCACGGTTTGCTTCTGGTCCAGCAACTCTTTGTGTTTTTAAGTAATCTCCACTACCGTTAACTTTATATTCCCAGAACCATCCTTGTGCATCATATCCTACATATAAGAAGTTTTTTGCATCTTTATAATGAATATATGCACCAAATCTTGTTTCTGATGGTGCAGTTAATGGCATAAATGTGTAAGTTAAACTGTATGACCCATCTTCTCCTGCTGTTTCATATCCATTTTTAGCATAGAATGCAGCATTATCACCATTTGTATTTTCAGGTTTTGACTCTAATACATAGTAACGAACTCCATTAATTACTTGTTCTACTGCTTCTTTACCAGGAATAGCAGAAATAGATTTCCACTCAGGTCCTGCTGGTGTAGCAGGAGGAGTTTCTACATTTCCACCTTCTAAGATTACACTACTTGTTTGTGTGCCGTAGCTTTTTAATAAAATTGACATTTTTTCAGTGTTTGGTTGTAAAGTAGAAATTGAATCTAAGAATTGCGCATTATTTAATACTACTTCTTCTGAATCTTTTTCTTTTACCACTACTTTGTCATCTTCAATTCGAACAGTTAATTCTATTTTTTCTTTAGAATCAATTTTTGAATTTAATGTTGTACTTTGAAAACTTCCATAACTGTTTTGTTTTCCAGTTTGTTTGAACTCCCAATACCAACCGCTACTATTGTATCCAATTCCAGCGAAATTGTGTTGATCAATACGCTTAAATGCCCAGAAAAAGCGAGTTTCTGACTTGTCTGATACTGGTGTAAAGTTTAATTTTAAATCTTGATTTTTCTTAAATAAAAAATCATCTTTCACAACAATTGCTTCATTTCCTTCTGTATTTGATGGAAGTGATGAAACTTTAACTCCACCTGTAACTTGCTCTAATGTTCCTGGAACTGGCATATTCCAAACAGCATTAGCAGCATGTACCACACGAGATGGGAAAACTGTAAATGCAAGTGTTAATATACATAATACCTTAACAAAATATTTCTTCATATTTCTCCTTTCCTTTTAGAAATTATTCAAATAATTTTGAATAATTTCATTCATTGAATCATGACTATATTCTAAAAACTCTTCATATCCACAATACTCTTCGTTAAACATCGTAATATTAAGTCGCTTACATCCTCCACGACATATCCTAAAAAAGCGACATTTTGAACAACGATTAGACATTTTTTTATCTTCTGATAAAAATTTCTTTAAAAAAATGGACTTTCCAATTTCAATAATTGAGTTTTGATGAATATTTCCACATAAATATTCATCAAGCACATAAAAATCACACGAATACACGTTTCCATTACTTTCTACTACCATTTGCATACTACAACTTCCCATCATTCCACAAATAGATGGTTTTTGATTTGCATAAATTGATAGTATATTATCAAATAAAGATATACTTATATACCGACCTAACTTAAATTCATTTAACCATAAATCATAAAATCGCTTATAAAAGAAACTATAATCTTCTGGAGTTAAAGAAATCAAATCATTTTTTACTCCAAATGGGGGTAAGCACGGTATAATTTGAATAAAATCAAATTGATTTTCTTGATAAAACTGAAATAACTTTTCTGGTTGCTTCGCTAATTGTCTAGTTAATACAGTTAGAATATTAAAATCAATTTGATATTTTCTCAGATTATCAATTGTGTTCATAATTTTATCATATACACCTTTTCCTTGAATCGTATATCGAAAATAATCATTATTATCTTCAAATCCGTCTAGAGAAACTCCAACTAAAAATTGATTTTCTTTTAAAAATGTATACCATTTATCATCTAATAATGTACCATTAGTTTGTAGGACATAGTGAATCCTATGTTTGTTTTTCATTTGATTCACTTTATCGACAAACTTTTGATAAAATGATAATCCGATTAATGTTGGCTCTCCTCCTTGAAAAGCAAAATGAATTTCTCCTTCATCAACATATTCAAATGCTCGTTCAATTAGAGCATTCATCGTATCTTCACTCATCTTCCCAAAAGAGGAGCATTCGCGATGACTACTTACATCAAAGTAGAAGCAGTAGCTACATCGAAGATTACAAGCTGAGGAAATGGGTTTAATCAAAAATGAGATTCTTCTCATTTTTGAGATTTTGCTTTAAGAAAAGACAATGTTGGTCCATAAGATTTTGGAACAACTAATTTTCCATCTACTACAAATTGTTCTTCACGATTTTTAATTTCATTAATTAAAATTTCACGATACTTACTTGTAATTTCTGGATATTGATTTACAACATTATCTAATTCTTTTGGATCATTTGCTAAGTGAAATAATTGCTCACTGTTTGAATAGCAATGCCAAATGTATTTCCAATTTTCATCTACAATAAAATGATGTGATTCTTCATTAAAGAAATGTTCTCCATGAATATAGTCATGAATTCCTTTTTCTTCAATAATATTTTTAAAGCTAATTCCATCAATTCCTTCCACTTTTCTTCCACATGCAACATCTACAAGTGTTGGAAATAAATCTCTTATCTCCACAATATATGGGATTTTACCATGTAATTCTGGAACATTTTTTACGATTAAAGGAATACGAATACTTCCTTGATATGGATAAGCTTTTCTTAAAATATTGTGTTCTCCTAATTGATCTCCATGATCACTTAAAAAGACAATAATTGTATCTTGCAACAATTGGTGCTCTTCCAAAGCCATCAAGAATCTTCCAATTTGGTGATCTATATGTGTAATACATCCATAGTACGCTGCAATTGCTCTTCTTAAATCTCTTGGATTTAATCTACCTACTTTAGCAATTGTACTATATGCCTCAATATCAAAATTTCTCTCTTTTATCCATTTACCAATACTTGGTAAGTCCATTTCTTTTATTTCATCATAATACATATCAAAATAATATTTCGGAGGATTTAATGGAGAGTGTGGTCTTACAAAGGATAAATTTAATAAGAATGGCTGAGTTGTATCTCTTGTACGCAAGAAATCAATTCCTCTTGTTACAACCCAATTTGTTGGGTGTACTTCCTCATCATACATCCATTCACGAGCTACCCATGAATTACAATCTAATCCATCATCAATTAGATCTTTATCATGTCCTCTTTTCAATTTAAACCATTCTAAATAATCATCGGTAGATACATACTGGTGGTTATAAGAACCAGTAACATTCCTTGCGGAATGTAAGTATCCATCATGTAATTCAATATGGTGAAATCCCATTAATTTTCTTTCTGGATATACATGCATTTTCCCAATGCACTTAGTATAATATCCTTCTTTTGCAAATTCATTTGCAAGAGTTGTAGGATAATTCCAATCTAAATGTTCTTCGTAACCTACACGACCATGATTTTCTGGTTTCAACCCTGTTAAAAAAGAAGCTCTTGATGCGATACAGCTTGGAACAGCTGTATACGCATTTTCAAACATCGCACCTTCATGAGCAAGCATATTTAGATTTGGTGTCGAAATCATATCATTTCCATCATATCCTAAACAATCTGCTCTCATTTGGTCTACCATCAAAATTACAACATTTTTTTTCATATTTATTTATATTTTCTATTATATACATACAGTAATGTAAGTAACATTACAAATCCTACTAACATAATATATAGTCCATCCCATCCTGGAACTGTTCTACCATGAACAACTAAAAATAATCCAATAAAGAATGTAGCAATATATGTTATTGTTTTAATTAGTCCTAATGTTCGATCATTCATAAATATCAAACCATTTTATTTCACATGGAGCCAATGTTAACTCGAATGTGTCACCTTTCTTATCATATACAGTTGTTGTTTGTGTAGAATTTGCATTATTTACAACAGCCATTTTTCCTTTTTCTTCATATGCATGAACTTCACAGTAAATATTTGTTGCAAAGTATCTATATAATTCTTCTTCTTTATTTGCACAGTAATATAATGCTCTTTGTAAAATACGCGCATTTTGCTCGCTAAATGGAGCTCCAGACATATACACTGCTCTTCCTTTTCCATATTGATGTGCAGATAATTGAATTTCTTTATTTTCATAAGATAAGATTTCTACATTCTCATTTAAGGCATAAACATTTTGTTTACTTTCTCCAAAGTCCATCGCTTCAACATTATCTTTTGTAATAAAATGTTCTTTAGTAATCGTGTGGAAATATTTATCTGTACTTAAACTAAATCCTAACTCTCTTTCAACTCCAAATACTTGTGCTAATTGGAAGTAATTTCCTCCTTTTAAGAAAGCACTTGGGTCTCCAACCCCAATTAAACCATGACCTTCTGCAACCCATTTACGAAGTGTAGCTACAGTTTGAGGATTATCCCAGTTTTTACCACCACTAAATGCTGTATTTTCATCTCCAGCATTTATAATTACATCAATACTTGGATCTACTCCATTTTTAATATCATCGAAGTTAATAAATACTACATCTACATTCATCCCACTTAACGATTCTAAAATTCCTAAGTAAGAATAAATTTGTTTGTACCAAAGGGCATGGGCAACCATGTGCGTTTGCCAAGAACGAACTTTCCCCCAGCTATTTAAAATCGCAACTTTTAACCCACAATATGGTTTCGATTTACCTATAATATCTGAAATTTCTCTAAATTCTTCACATACTTTTTCTACATAGCTCATAAATCCTTCAAATTTATATGCTAATGATAAGTACCCTCCATATCCAATACGGTCTAATGGTTTACGCATTAAAGCACGACGAGAAGTTCTCCAGTTTTCAATTGCTTCATCAATTGCAGCTTGTTCATTCCCTTCATAGAATGTATCTGGGAAGAAGTAAGGTAAATAACGACCTTCTGTATATTTAACTCCAGGAATTTCTGAAATTAGGCGAAGTGTAGCTCCTCCTCCTACTGATCCTACTACTGCATCTAATCCAATTGATGGGAAATATTCACCATATGGCTCTGTTCCAATCCAGTTATCTCCTAAAAACATCATTGCTTCTTTTCCACTTTCATGGACTAAGTCTACTAATCCTTTAGCAACTTCTGCTACAAAGCGTTGCTGGTAGTCCATAAATTTTTTATAATTTTCACTTGGAACTCTAAATGTTGAGTTATAGAATCCTTCATCTACAAAGTCTTCTGCAACTAATTCAATTCCTGTTTCTTCTTTAAATCCATTAATTAATTCGATTGAAACACCAGCTCCATATCCAAACCAATCCACAAATTTTTCTTTACCTAGATTATTAAATACTAAAGTAAAGTGGTAGAAGAAAGTAGTAAATCTTACCACATCTGTATGTGGATTTTCTTTTAACCATTTTTCTAAATACTCAAATACAAATTTTCTAGCTTTTGGCTTACGCACATCAAATGGAATTTCATGTGGCTTATCTTTCCAATCGTTAGTAATATGATTATACATTTGAGTTGCATCCCAGATCATATAAGCTAAAAAGTTTACTGTATATTCATGATATGGTTGAGCATTATGAATAATAACCACATCATTTTCTTTATCTACTTCCCAATCTGTAACAAGCTCGTTTGTTGTACGATTATGCACTTGCCAATATTTTTTCATATCATGATCATAATCTGGCTTAATTTGTTGATCAAAATAACCATTTAAAAATTTAATATAACAAGTATTATCTGTAGCAATTGTTCTTTCACTCATTAAAAAGATTTGGATGCACTCTTCCATATTTTGCTCTATAAAATCATTGTGTCCACGAGCTACAAAATAAGTAGTATAAATTTTAGCATCTAGCTCTTTTAATTCATCACTTAATTTTGTTCCATCACTATCACGAATGGCATCTGCTTTAAAACGAGCTAAAACTTCTTTTGTCTCCTCAAAGAAATTTGTTTCACTAGGTAATGTTACTTTTCCAAATAATTTACTCATATTAATCTTTTAATCCTCCTAATGTCATCCCTTCAGTAATTTTTTTCTGAACAAACATATATAAAATAATTGTTGGTAGCATTACAATTACTAATCCTGCATAAACTTTTCCATAATCCGTTAAAGTTCTTTCTGCTCCACGCAAGAAAGTTAATCCAACTGGCAATGTTCTTTTTTTATCATCTGTTAATAACGTAAATGCCATAATATATTCATTCCAATATGCTAAAAAGTTAAATAATGTAATTGTAATAATACTTGGTTTAGCCATTGGAACCATGATTTTAGTCATAATTTGAAAATGACCATATCCATCAATTTCAGCGGCTTCATAATAAGCATGTGGAATTGTTTTGAAATAATTCATTAATAAATAAGTTGTAAATGGTAATGAACAAGATGCATAAATCAACGCTAATGCCACATGATTATTAATAAAGATATCTAATTCTGAACCAAGTAAACCACGAATTGCTTCTTGCCAATCATTTACTTGAATTAACATCGGAATTACAATATAACTCATATTCACAAACAATCCAGCCATAAATAATGTTGTAATTATTTTTTTACCTTTAAACTCATAACGAGCCATTACATATGCTGCTGGTATCGCTAATACTAATGAAAAAACTAATGCTAAAAATGTAACAAACACGGAATTAAATAAATAATTCCCCATTTGACCTTCTGTCCAAGCATTGATATAGTTTTGGAAATGCCATTGTTGTGGTAATGCCCAAGTAGAAGCTCCACTAAATTCATGGATTTGTTTGAAACTAGATACGGTTAACCAAATTAGTGGAACTACTACTGAAACTGCTAATGCAATTAAAATGCAGTAAACGACTAATTTAAATATTCCTGTTGTTCTTTTCTTCATAACTACACCTCTAGAATTCATACGCATCACGTTTAGTGATTGCATTCATAATGGCAGAAATACCAAGAGAGAAAATAAATGTTACTACTCCGATTGCCATTGCATATCCTTGTACACTTTGTTGTTTTGACATCTCAAATAAAATTACTGTCGCTTCATTGTCTGAACGATTACCTGCCATTACTGTAACTAGTACAAAACTTAAGTTAATTGTACTTACAACAAAGAAAGTTAAAGTTGTACGAATCGTTCCCCACAATAATGGTAATGTAATATGGAAAAATTCATAAATTTTTCCTGCACCTTCTAATGAACTTGCTTCATATAAGTGAGAAGGAATTGTTGAAATAGAGGACATGTACATTACCATATAATATCCAATTGCTTGCCAAATCATTGCACCAGCTAAAGAATAAAGTACAATTGTATTTTTACCAATTCCCATCCAATCTACTGGTCCAATCCCAACAAAACCTAATATTGAATTTAACATCCCAAAATCTTTTTCATATAATGCTTGGAAAATTCCAGCAATAACTACAATGGATAAAATATTTGGAATATAGAAAATAATACGGAAAATATTTTTTCCTTTTACATCTTCACGAACTAAAATTGCAGCTACTAAAATTGCCACAAATAATGTAATAATTCCAATTACCACAATTAAAAATAATGTATTTTTTAAAGCACTTGAAATTTTAAGTGGAATATCATCAACAATAATTCCCTCAACATTTCCAGTAAATAATGTTATAAAATTATTTAACCCTACAAATTTTGTTTGAGAAGCATCATATTTATTTACTTCAAATAATGACATCACAAAAATACGAACTGTAGGAGCAACTAAAAATGCCAAAAAGCAAATAAATGCTGGTGCTAAAGCACTAAACACAAACAAGCTCTTCTGTTTTTTTCTTCCCATAAATCCTCCTTACAAAGTGAAGAGTTAGCAAAATAAGCTACTTTGCTAACTCTTCAAAACACCTTATTTACTTGATGTTACCATTTAAAATATCGTTTGTTTTAGAAATTCCACTAATCCAATCTTCTACTGTTAATGATCCATCAATTACATTGTTGAATTTTTTGTATACTGACTCTTTGAAGTTAACACCAGCAACTTCTTTTGTCGCTACAAATGATGTATTTAATACTTCAAATCCATTTTTAGCTAAATCATCTAATTCAGGAACTCCAGCAACTGGCATTAAAGCTTTGTTTCCTTTTTCACGGATTAATTTCACTGACTCAGCTGAGTACATAGAAGCAATGAATTTTTTCGCTAAGTCTTTGTTTTTAGCTTCTTTCATTACGAATACTGTTTCTTCGAAACTTCCCATGAATTTTCCATCTTTAGTAATTCCAGGTAAAGCTGTAAATCCATATCCATCAAATTTATCGTTTCCTTCTTTGTAACTTAACATTTCTTGAATTACCCAAGTACCATTTGGCATAAATAATGCTTTTCCATCAATAAATGCTTGTTGGTTTTTTAAGTATCCTTTATCAGCAGATACATTAGCAATTGTTTCAGGGTACATTACATCTTTTAACTTAGCAAATGTAGTTAATACATCTTTCATTTCTTGTTTTTCATATAACCCTTTTTCATAGCTTGTAAATCCTTTGTGTAATTCTGGAGATTTGTCATAAATTGCAGCTGGTAAAGCAGCATCTAAGTATCCAGGTGCTGGATAAGTGAATAATGATACACCTTTTTCTTTTGCTTTATCTGCTTGTGCAAATAATTGATCCCAAGTTTTTGGAATTGAGAAATCTTTTCCTTCTCCAACTAAGTTTTTATTATATACTAATCCTAATGTACCAGGGAATACTGGTGCATAGAATTTAGACTTGTTGTCTTTGTAAGGAGTTAATGCTGCTGAATTTAAGTAAGTAGGTAAAATAATGTCTTTTAATGCTTTACCATCTACTTTTTCTTCAAATAATGAGTCCAAGTTTTCTAATTGATTTGCTCCTTCAATTGTTTCAACTACTTTTTTCTCACGCCCTTTGTTTAAGTAAACAACATCTGGGAATTTTTTAGTAGCAATCGCATTTTCTAATTCTGTTTCGATTTCTTTAGAAACTTTTAATTCTACTTTAACACCTGGATTTGCTTTTTCAAAGTTCGCTTTTAAAGCTTCCCAGTGGTCTTTTCCATATGCACTTTCAAATGCATAAATTACTAATGATTTTGATTCAGCTGGCTTTTGAGCTGTTCCACCACATGCTGTTAAAGCAACTGTTCCAGCTGCTAATGATGCAAATATTTTTTTATTCATAGATTTTCCTCCTATTAATATGAATACGCTTTAATTATATCTTATCTTTAGAGTATTGTCAATATGATAAAATTGTATTTTTTAGTCAAAAACTTTTCTTTTTAAACAATTACTTGTCTTTTCAACAAATTTTCTTTTTATTTTCAATCGTTTCCCTCGTTTTGAAAGGGCTTTTGTTTAAATGTTGAATTTACATGTGTTTTTTCATTATTAATTATAATAATTCATATCACCAAATCTAATCTTTATTTCCATATAAAAAGTGTAGTAAATAATTACTACACTTTTTAACTATTTTTTAAAATAAAATTCCATGTGTCTTCACACATTTCTTCTAAGCCTTTTTCAGCTCGCCAATTTAATAATCTTTCTGCTTTATTCGTATCTGCATAACACATCGCAATATCACCAGGTCTGCGTGCTACAATTTGATATGGAACATCAACATTATTTACCGTTTTAAATGTTTCGATTACTTCTAGTACTGAATATCCTTTTCCTGTTCCTAAATTATATGTTTCACATCCTACCACATTACAAGTGCGTTCTACTGCTTTAACATGTCCTTTAGCTAAATCTACAACATGAATATAATCTCGAACCCCTGTTCCATCCTTCGTATCATAGTCATCACCAAATACACTTAATTGTTGTAATTCTTTGTTTGCTACTTTAGCAATAAATGGCATTAAGTTATTTGGAATATCATTTGGATTTTCACCAATTAATCCTGTTTTACTTGCACCGATTGGGTTAAAATAACGAAGTAATGCTACACTTAATTTTCCATTTGCAACACAAGCATCACTTAAAATACGCTCACAGAATAGTTTTGTTGTTCCATATGGATTTGTAGTTGATAAATCAAAATCTTCTAGTATTGGAACAGTTTTAGGTGCACCATACACAGTTGCACTTGAGCTAAACACAAAATTATAACAACCATATTCAGCCATAACTTCTAATAAAGCTAATGTTGTTCCGATATTATTTTCATAGTACATAATTGGTTTTGCAACAGATTCTCCTACTGCTTTATATCCGGCAAAATGAATTACGGCATTAATCGTATGTTCTTGAAATATCTTTCTTAATAAAGTTTTATCTAAAACATCTCCTTCATAAAAATCAATTTTTTTATTTGTAATTTTTTCAATTTTATCTACTACATTTGGTTTTGAATTATAAAAATTATCAATCACCACTACTTCATGTCCATTATTAAGTAATTCTACACATGTATGACTTCCAATATATCCTGTTCCACCTGTTACTAAAATTCTCATTTTTACTTCCTCCTTAGTAAATATTTGATTCAAATACTCTAAATTCTTCAAATAAGTCTTCTCTCATCATGTCCATTTGGTTTGCAACATATTTTTTTTTCGTTTTTGGTAAAACCATAAAATAATTTAAAATAAAACTTCCAATTGACACAAATAATGTAACGAGTAAGTTTTGGCGCAATAGAAACATTAAAATT